>JAVVEP010000011.1 GCA_032250735.1 Gammaproteobacteria bacterium | reverse complement strand
CTGCAAAATACGGCATCAAATGCTTTGTTGGTGGGCTTTAAGTTACGGATTCAGGATTATAGCTATGCAGGGTGGGCAACCCGTCTTTTTGGTTTGCCCACGCGGATTATTAATGCCTCTTACCACGTCCGTTGATTTTCGACTTCAATCTGGTCCGCGTGGGCACAAAAAGTGCCCACCCTACCTGCTATCCAGACCTACAAGGGTTTACTTCGCATCTCCTTTGTATGCTACACCCCACTGGCCGGCAAAGAAGCGTTCGCCGATGGCTTTGCGTGCCCGCGCTGCGAGTTCTGCTTCATGGAAATCCTCGTGCAGGCTATCCAGCGGGCCGGCGTAGCCTACGGCGATGACGGCCATGAGGTCGACGCTCTCGGGTATGCCGAAGCTGGCGCGGGTTTTATCCACGTCGAAGCCGCCCATTTGATGCGCCTGTAGTCCCATGGCGGCGGCCTGCAGGCACAGGTTTTCGCTGGCGGCGCCGGTGTCGTACTGTTTCCAGCGGTTGGGTTTGTCGTTGTGGCTGAAGAGCGGTGCGCTGGTGGCCAGTAACAGCACCGGCGCGTTGCCGGCCCACAGTTGATTTCTTTCGGTGAGGCAGGCGCGTAATTTTTCCCAGGCGATGCTGTCCTGGGCGCGGTCACACACAATGTACCGCCATGGCTCTTCGCCGAAGCAGGAGGGCGCCCAGCGTGCGGCCTCGATCAGGCTGAGCAGCTGTTGTGGGTTGAGGGTCTGGTCGGCGTCAAAGGCCCGTGGACTCCAGCGCTGGGCAATGAGCTCATGGATGGGTGCGGCACTGTTGGCGGGTTTGTTTGGCATCATGTTCTCCTGAAAATATGGGGTCGTTCTCTGCTCGGACCGATGATCGCTGTGGCCGGCGTTTAGGGCAGATCAAAAAAAAGAAATTCGGTTTGCGTGTTGCTGTCGGTCGGCAGTTCATTCACCAGGTTCAGCTTGCTCTCTTCTACTATAGACACTGCATCACCGGTGTTTAGCACCTGCCGGTTGGCCTGTAGTCCGGCCTGGATCACGTACAGATAATATTTTCGCGCCGGATCAAGGCGGCGCTGCACGGAGGCGCCGCCAGCCAGGCGGCCAAAATACAGCCGGGCATCCTGTTGCAGCCGCATCGCGCCCGCTTGTCCATCGGCGGAGGCCAGCAGGGTCAGCGGCTCGGATATGGTATCCGGCAGGCTACGCTGTTCGTAACTGGGGGTGATGCCGGGGCGGTCGGGTACGATCCAGATCTGTAGAAAGCGCAGCGGCTCATCCGGCGAGGGATTGTATTCGCTGTGGGTGATGCCGGTGCCGGCGCTCATGCGCTGCACCTCACCGGCGTGCAGCCGGCTGACGTGGCCCATGCTGTCCCTGTGTTCAAGGCTGCCCTGCAACACCACGCTGATGATCTCCATGTCGCGGTGTGCATGCTGGGGAAATCCCGCGCCAGGCGCGACCTCATCGTCGTTGATTACCCGCAGCGCGGAAAAGCCCATGTGCTGCGGGTCCACATAATCGGCGAAAGAGAAGCTGTGACGGCTGCGCAGCCAGCCACCGTGTTCCCCGATTCCCCGCTGCTGTGACGGCCTGAGCTGTAACATCTTCTATCTCCTCTCTTGTGCGCGATACGGCTTGCAACAGATTCTCTTGATACGCCCTCAACTCTTTTCTCAATCCTTTTCTCAACACCGCTCTCAATACTTCCCCAACACACGGGCCGGGCTTTGTGCTATTTTCGCCGCTCGGGGCAACATCGGTTCAGATTCATTGCATAGCGATACAGCAGGCCGGCGGCTGCATTAACCGCATACAAATAACCGTAGGAAAAGCGGTATAAAGCCGTGACATGAACACGAGTATAGTGGGCCCGGCAGGCGATAAAAGCAGAACATTTTGCCGGACTCGCTCAAAATATCTGACCAATAAAACCGGCTGTATACCGACGCGCCAACCGATCGACCAACCATCGACAAATGACAGGCTCACCCAGGAAACCGCACCATGAAACTGACCCTCGACGCCCTCAACGTGCTGGATGCCATTGACCGCTGCGGCAGTTTTGCCGCCGCTGCCGAGGAGCTGTTCCGGGTGCCCTCGGCCATCAGTTACACCATGCAGAAGCTGGAACAGGACCTGGATGTGGCGCTGTTTAACCGCGCCGGGCATCGCGCGGTACTGACCCCGGCGGGCCGCACCCTGCTGGAGGAGGGCCGACAGTTACTGACCGCGGCGCATGAGCTGGAGGGCCAGGTCAAACGCATCGCCACCGGTTGGGAATCCGGGCTGCGCATTGCGGTGGATACCATCTTCCCTATCACCACCCTGTTGCCCCTGGTGGAGACGTTTTTCATCCAGCAGGCCTCGGCGAGCGACGGCAGCCCTGCGGATGACCGGCCCCATTTCACCCACAAGGGCACACAGATCCAGTTACAGGAGGAGGTGCTCGGTGGCAGCTGGGACGCGCTGATCTCCAACCGCGCGGATCTAGTGATCGGCGCCAGTGGTGATGGCCCGGCCGATGGCGGTTACAGCAGCCTGTTGCTGGGTGAGTTCGAGATGCAGTTTGCGGTGGCCGTCGACCATCCGCTGGCGGCGATGCCGGAGCCGATCAGCAGCAGCGAGATTTTGCAATACCGCGCGGTGGCGGTAGCCGACAGTTCGCGCGAGCTGCCGCCCCGCAGCATCGGCCTGCTGACCGGCCAGCCGGTGCTCACCGTGCCGAACATGCAATGCAAGCTGGAGGCGCAGATCCAGGGACTGGGGGTGGGCTATCTGCCGCAGCACTGGCTGCGCGAGGCCATCGCCCGGCAGCAACTCGTGGTTAAATCCGTGCAGGGCGTCACCAACACCCCGCGCGTCTACGCCGTGTGGCGCAGCGACAATCACGGCAAGGCGCTACAGTGGTTTATCGAACAGCTGTCGACACCCGGGATTCAAGCTCGCCTTTTCCAGAGCCGCTAATTCCGGGTGTGAATACCGATACCCGCCCCTTTGCCAACCATTTGCAACAGTTTGCCGAGCACCAGCTCAGCGGGGTGTCGATGCGCGACATCCACGCCTCCACGGTACAGCTGTTGCTGAGCACGGTGTTTTTTACCGGCGCCGCCATCGCCATTGCCCGGCGCGCAGACACGCCGAAGAAGATCTACCTGCCCGTATTGCGCCGCCTGCTGATCGACCGCTTTGGGCTCAGCGACGAGCGCGCCGCCGGCATGATCGAATCCAACGCCCGGCTGTATAAACGCTATGTGCTGATCGAAAAGGTCTACCACGCCGGCTGGACTGCCGCCAGTGACCCGCGCCCCGCCGACGCCCAGGCAGCCACCGAGCTCAAGGCGCTGTTGAAAAAATACCAGGATCTCGGCATGTCCGGGCTCAACATCGAGGGCACAAAACAACAGTCCATTGACACCGCTGTGGACGAGGCCGTGCGCCCGGCCGAGGCCGAGGCCGTTTTTGTGCCACCCTCCTCCCACTGGCGACAGAATGCGCTGCTGGTGCTGCTGGTTGTGCTGCTCACCGGGGCGGGCTACCTGCTGTTTTTCACCGAGTACTTTGCCGGCCTCGGCGCAACGCTGGGGGCGATCGCCGAAACACTGAGGGAAACGCTAGGGACAACGCTGGGCGAAACGCTCGACAAAATCATAAAAACCGTCAGCGCGTTCGTCACAGAGACGCTTCTCTCACTCAACCGCTAGTGTGGTGCTTCATATAAAACGTGCATTTAGAAAGCCACTCAAGGCGCGAGTGCACCAACAGTAGGCGCTTTAGGCGAGGCGCAGACCGCCGGGAATGTCGGCTACCTTTCCAAGGTCTGCACCAACAGTAGGCGCTTTAGGCGACGCGGCAATCGCGCCTTGAGTGGCTTCCCGCAGGGCGAGATAGAATCTTTAGGGCCCACCTCAAGTCTATCTCGTCTGAGTGTGCGTTTTATATGAAGCACCACACTAGGAGCCTGTCACTGTTAACGCCGCCTGCGCTACACTGTTGGTAGAAGAATGCCGTGTCTGACCACGGCCTACAGCAACAGGACCACAAGATGACTCATCGCCTGCGCCGGCTGCTGATTATTAGCGCGCTTATCGCCATTGCCATCGCCCTGGCCTGGTACTGGTCGCGACCCAACCCGGTGCTGGTGAGGGTCCAGACGGTGGAACGGGGCAGTATCCAGTCCAGCGTGGCCAATACCCGGGCCGGCAGCGTCGAGGCCTGCCGCCGCGCCAGACTCACCCCCTCCGTTGGCGGCCTTATCGCCGAGCTGCCCATCAAACAGGGGGACCAGGTCAAAACTGGCCAGTTATTGTTAGCCCTGTGGAATCAAGATCTCACCGCCCAGGTGACACTGGCAGAGCGCGAGGCGGCGGCAGCGGCGGCGCGGGCCAGGGAGGCCTGCACCACCGCCGAGGTGGCCCGCCACGAGGCCAACCGGCTGAAAAGCCTGCGCCAGCAAAACCTTGCCTCCGAGGATGACTACGAGCGGGCGGCGGGCAACGCCCGGGCCCGCGCCGCCGCCTGCGAGGCGACCCAGGAGTCCCGGCGTGTGGCCCAGGCCCGGATTGATGTCGCCAACAAAAATCTGCAACGCACGATACTGCTCGCCCCGTTTGATGGCACGGTGGCCGAGATCAACGGTGAGCTGGGCGAGTTTGTCACCCCCTCGCCGCCCGGCATCCCCACCCTGCCGGCGGTGGATATCATCGACACCCAGTGCCTGTATATCTCCGCGCCCATCGATGAGGTCGACGCCGCCAAGGTGCAGCTGGGGCAGCCGGCGCGCATCACCCTGGACGCCTTCTCCAATCAGAGTTTTGAGGGCCGGGTGCGGCGAATTGCGCCCTATGTACTGGAATACGAAAAGCAGGCCCGTACCGTCGATGTGGAGGCCGAATTCGTCCATCCCCAGGATTTCGACACGCTGCTGGCCGGTTACAGCGCCGATCTGGAGATCATCCTTGAGACCCGTGACGATGTGCTGTACATCCCCACCGAGGCAGTGATGGAGGGCAATCGCGTGCTGGTATTTTCCGCCGCGGACCAGAAGTTGCACGCGCGCAACATTGAGATCGGCATAGCTAACTGGAAATTGACCGAGGTTCGCAGCGGGCTTGAACTGGGCGAGCAGGTGGTGACCAGCGTCGACCGGGAAGGCGTGGAGGATGGCGCGCTGGCGAAACTGGAATGAGCATTATCCAGTTAGACAATATTCAACGCGTGTTTCAGGTTGGCGACCAGCAGGTACATGCCCTGCGCGATATCAACCTGACGGTTGAGGCCGGGGAATACATCTCCATCATGGGCCCGTCGGGCTCGGGAAAATCGACCCTGCTGAACATGATTGGCCTGCTTGACCAACCCACTGATGGACACTACCAGTTAGACGGCCAGGACGTCACCACCCTCTCCGATCATCAGCAGGCGCGCATGCGACGCGAAAAGATCGGCTTTGTCTTCCAGTTCTTTCATCTGGTGCCGCGCCTTACCGCCGCGCAGAACATCGCCCTGCCGCTGGTGCTGGCCGGCATGGATGAACAACAGCGCAGCCAGAAGGTGCAGCTGGCGCTGGAACAGATGGATATCGCCGATCGCGCCCATCACCGCCCCGACCAGCTCTCCGGCGGCCAGCGGCAGCGTGTCGCCATCGCCCGGGCCACGGTCATCAACCCGGCGCTGATCCTGGCGGATGAGCCGACCGGCAATCTCGACAGCAGCTCCGGTATCGAGGTGGTGAAGATCCTCGAACAGCTCAACGCCAACGGGCTCACCCTGCTGGTGGTCACGCATGACGAGTCGCTGGGCCGGCGCGCCCACCGACGCCTGCACATGGTGGACGGCGCGATCGAGAGTGACACGACACAACAGCACCCTGCGGAGACAGTCGGGTGAAAGTGCGCGACGCCACCCGCTTTGCCTTCGACGCCCTGCGTGGCTATCGCACCCGTACCCTGCTGATGCTGCTGGCGATGAGCATCGGCGTCGCCTCGGTGCTGGTGCTGACCTCGCTGGGGGAGGCGGCCAGGCGCTACGTCACCGGCGAGTTCTCCTCCCTGGGCACCAACCTGATCATTGTCCTGCCGGGAAAGTCCGAGACCATCGGCGGTGGCCCGGCCGGATTTTTTACCGACACCCCGCGCGACCTCACCCTCAACGACGCCCTGGCCGTCTCGCGCTCGTCGCTGGTCCGACACATGGCGCCGATTAATGTCGGCGCCGCGCCGATCTCCGCCAGGGGGCTGGAACGCGACATCACCATTGTCGGTTCAAGCGCGGCGCTGATGAAGGTGCGACACCTCGAGCTGACCCGCGGTCGTTTCCTGCCGGAGGGCGACATCGACCGCGCCGATTTTGTGACGGTGCTGGGCGGCGAGCTCAAGCAGGATCTGTTTGGCGCGCAAAATGCGCTGGGTGAATGGGTGCGCATCGGTGACCGACGCTTTCGGGTGATCGGCATCATGGCCTCGGAGGGGCGCACCTTTGACATCGACACTGCAAACGTCGCCTTCATCCCGGTCGCCGCGGCACAGATGCTGTTTAACACCGCCTCGCTGTTTCGCATCCTGGTGGACGCCCGCAGCCGCGAGGCGCTGCCGCGCGCCATCGAACATGTCCGCAACACCCTGCGCGAACGGCATCAGGGCGAGGAGGACGTCACTATCATCACCCAGGATGCGGTGCTTGACACTTTCGACAGGGTGTTCAACGCGCTCACCCTCACCGTGGCCGGTATCGCCAGCATCAGTCTGGCCGTCGCCGGTATCCTGATCATGAACGTGATGCTGGTGGCGGTGTCGCAGCGTACCACGGAGATCGGTCTTTTGAAGGCGCTGGGGGCGCCCCGGCGACAGATCGTGCAGTTGATCATGACCGAGGCCGCCCTGTTGTCGATGCTGGGCGCCGGGCTGGGAGTGCTGATCGGCCAGCTCGGTAACGGGGTGATCGGCTATTTTTATCCGGCCCTGCCGGTGGGCGCACCCTGGTGGGCCTTTGTCGCCTCCATCGGCGTGGCGCTGGGCACGGGCCTGTTGTTTTCACTGTTGCCGGCCCGGCGTGCGGCCCGGCTGGACCCGGTGCAGGCACTGGCGCGGCACTGACGCGACAGTGACTACTCAGCGTTAGAATCCATGCTCCTTCGAGATCACATCCAGCTCACCGGCTCATCGATTGTTGCCCACCGCATGCGCAGCGGGCTGACGATTCTGGGCATTGCCGTGGGCATCGGTGCAGTGGTGTTGCTGACCTCCATCGGGGAGGGCATCCACCGTTTTGTGCTCAGCGAATTCACCCAGTTCGGCACCACCCTGATCGGTATCAATCCCGGCAAGTCCACCACCCTCGGTACGCCGATGGGCATCATGGGCACGGTGCGGCCGCTCAGCATCGAGGATGCCGAGGCCCTGCGGCGGGTGCCGCGCGCCCGTACCGTAGTGGCGGCGACCCAGGGCAATGCCGAGGTGAAGGTGGCCAACAAGACCCGCCGCACCACCGTGTTTGGCATGGGGCCCGATATGCCCGAGGCCTTTTCCATGCGCGTGCGGCTGGGGCAGTTCCTGCCGCAGGATGACCCGCGCACGCCGCGCGCCTTTGCGGTGCTGGGCAGCACCCTGCAGCGGGAGCTGTTTGGCACCACCAATCCGCTGGGCGAACACATCCGCGTCGGCGGCGAGCGCTATCGCATCGTCGGGGTGATGGAGAGCAAGGGTCAGGTGCTGGGCATGGATCTGGATGACACGGTGTACATCCCTGCCGCGCGCGCCCTGTCGCTGTTCAATCGCGAGGGGCTGATGGAGATCGATGTGCTGTATGAGGAAGGCGCCGATGTCGATGAGGTGGTCGCGGCGATCAAACGCATCCTCATCAATCGCCACGGCCGGGAGGATTTCACCATCACCACCCAGGAGCAGATGATGGAGGTGCTGGGCAATGTGCTCAATGTGCTGACCTTCGCGGTGGCGGCACTGGGCAGTATTTCACTGCTGGTGGGCGGCATCGGCATCTTCACCATCATGACCATCGCCACCAACGAACGCACCGGGGAGATCGGCCTGTTGCGGGCGCTGGGCGCCGAGCGTCAGCAGGTCGGTTCGCTGTTTCTGGGGGAGGCCGCGGTGCTGGCAGGTATCGGCGGCATCGTCGGCCTGCTACTGGGGGTGGGAGGTGCGCAGTTGCTGACCCTGGCGTTGCCCGGCCTGCCGGTGCATACCCCCTGGGTGTATGTGGTCGCGGCGGAGGCGCTGGCGGTGATGATCGGTCTGCTGGCCGGCGTGGTGCCGGCCCAGCGCGCGGCGCGGCTGGATCCGGTGGAGGCCTTGCGTGCCGAGTGACTACGCGGTGGTGAGATTGACCACGCCGTGCAGGAGTCCCTCGATCACCGCCAGGGTCTCCCGTAGCTGCGCGGAACGCATGTGCTCGTTGGCCTCAAAATCAAATTCCACGCCACAGCGGTAATGGTTTTCCATGCGCGTGGCGTAACGCACAATACCCACCACCGAGGCCGCCGTGTGCTGGTCCTTGCTCAGCTCAAACACCACGGGCTGCCCGGGGATGAGTGGTTGTGAATGCCGAAACGCCAGCCCCGTCGCATTAAAATTGAGGGGAGTGACCTGCACCTGATCGGCGATCAGGCCCAGCAGGCGGGTACGGTGCAGGCGGGCGTGCAGGCTGCCGACGCCGTAACGGGCGAGTTTCCTTCGACGACGCGTTGATTTCATAATCTGTAATGCTCCATTGATGCCCCCATGAATACCTCCTTCTATGGCGGTAACAATATCGTCCGCTGAGACAAAAAATGCAGCGACTCGCGCACAGTTCAGCGGTTTACAGAACAGGACAGCGATGTGACGATGCGCCCACAGCCCTTGCCTTTACGCCAGCGGGCGGCTAGTTTCTAATCCTTTACATTAAACATGTTGCATTAGCACTTGAGGTCCATCGGGCATGCCCCAACTTATTCCTGTGTTCCGTGCCGCGCGCCTGATCGGCGTGTCACGCGGCACACTACAGCGTAAAATTCACGACCAGAAGCTCGCCACCTTCGAGGGCAAGATTCGCATCGATGATCTGTTGGCGCTGTTCCCTGATACCGAACTGCAACATGACTCCGAATATGAACGGGTCCAGTACATCAAAAAACATGCCTTTGCCCGACGGGTACGCGAGCACCTGTTGCCCAGCGCCGATGTACTGACGGAACGCGTTGCAGAACTGGGACGGGAACTGGCCGCCACCCGTGCCCACCTGGCACAATACCAGACCATTCTGGAACAGATCAGCCTGCGCCTGCGTGACCTCGGCGAGGCGCCCAGCAAAAAGGCCATCGACGGTTTATTGCACTGGACAGTGGGCATCCTGTCGGAACCGGCAACACCCAATGATCCCCGCAACGATCTATTCGCCAACGATACGGTACTGCGCATTATGGCTGCACACATCAAAATCCAGCCCAGCAATCATGAGTTCTGGTTGGAGGGCAACAATTCCATCCTGGACGCCGGCATACGCTCCGGGCTGGCGCTGAACTATGGCTGCACCAATGGCAACTGCGGACTGTGTAAGGCGCGCGTGATCAGCGGTGAGGTCAAAAAGACACGCCAGCACGACTACGTGCTCAGCGAGGCCGAAAAAAACATGCAGTACGTGCTGATGTGCTCCTGCACAGCAGTGACGGATGTGGTGCTCGAGGCCCTGGAGGCCAGCGACGAAAGCGACATCCCCAGCCAGGAAATCGTCACCCGGGTGAAGGGCATTAGCCGGCCCACCGACAAGATACTCATCATGCACCTGCAGACGCCGCGCATACAGCGACTGCGATTCCTGGCCGGTCAATCCGTGACCCTGACACTGGGCGACAACCTCAGCGCGGAGCTTGCCATTGCCAGCTGCCCCTGCGATGACCGCAATCTTCTGTTTCATATCCCCTGCGATAACGACTCGCCCTTTGTCACGGCAGTATCAAATAACCTCAAAAAGACAGACGAGGTCACCCTCACCGGGCCACATGGCAGTTTTCTGTTTAACCACGAGTCGCAACGTCCACAGCGCTACCTTGCCTATGGCGCGGGTTTTGCGCCGATCAAGAGCCTCATCGAACACGCCATGGCGCTGGAGATCCCCGCCAGCATGGATCTGTTCTGGGTCGTCGAGCGAAAAGAAGACCTGTATCTGCATAATCTGTGTCGGGCCTGGGACGACGCCCTGGAGGACTTTCACTATCATCCTGTTGTTGCCGAAGATGGCGCCGAAGGTGGAGCCGGAGATGGTGTTGAACAGCTGCTGGGCCAGCCGACCGCGCTTGACGCAGCCGACGTGTATATCGCCGGACCCGGGCATCTTGTCGAGCAGGCCGCAAACCGGCTGCTGGCGGCGGGCCTGCCCAAGGCCCAGCTGATCACCACGGCCATTGATGACTGAACCACTGCGGTCAAGGCCCCCTAGATACTATTGAGTCACATGAAAAGGATACCCTTCAATCAAGACACGCTGAAATTACATCCATGTACGCTCGACAGCAGCATCCCTGCTGCTGACGGTCTTGATTGAAGGGTATCCTTTCCATGCGCCTTGTTAGTAAAACAGCGAAGCAGATAAAAGGAAGGAACCCACGGTGGCGCTAAAGATTTCCCAGAATGTCTCCATCCCCGAGGAGGAGATCGAACTCACGGCGATTCGGGCGCAGGGCGCCGGCGGGCAGAACGTCAACAAGGTCGCCTCGGCGATTCACCTGCGATTTGACATCAATGCCGCCTCCCTGCCCGATTTCTACAAGAGCCGCTTACTGAATCTGTCCGACCGGCGGATCAGCAAGGAGGGGGTGATTGTCATCAAGGCACAGCGCTTTCGCACCCAGGAAAAAAACCGCGAGGATGCCCTCGAACGCCTGCGGGAGTTGATCCAGAGTGTCGCCGCGACGCAAAAACCCAGACGCCCTACCCAGCCCACCAAGGGCTCCCGGCAGCGACGCATGGACAGCAAGACGCAGCGTGGCAAGACCAAGGCGCTGCGGGGACGGATCGAGGATTAATAACGGGGCGCGGTCAAGGCCGCTACGTGACGTGGAGCCAGAACGGCCGGTCTTATTCCGCAATAGTCAGCAGAATATTGTCGATAAGGCGCGCCTCGCCCAGCCAGGCCGCGACCAGCATCACCAGCTCACGATCCTGATCACTGGCAGGCAGCAAGTCCTGCTGGCGTCGCAGCTCGACATATTCCGGCCGAAACCCGGCCTCACTCAGACGCGCACTGGCCTGCGCCTGAATTGCCGCGAGGTCTCTATCACCGGAGGCTATTTGCTGTTGTGCCCGGAGCAGGGTTTGATACAGCACGGCGGCATGTTCACGCTCCTCCGCAGAGAGATACTGATTGCGCGAACTCATGGCCAGGCCACTTTGTTCCCGCACCGTGGGCAGGCCGATGATCTCGACGGGGAAACACAGGTCGGCGGCCAGACGACGGATCACCTGTAACTGCTGATAGTCCTTCTCGCCAAATAGGGCGACATCCGGCTGGACCATATTGAACAGCTTGGCGACGATGGTCGCGACCCCCACAAAATGGCCCGGCCGAAATGCGCCACACAGCATGTTGGATATCACGGGGACTTCGACCCGGGTCTCCTGTTCAAAGCCGCCGGGATAGACCTCGGCGACCGAGGGGGAAAACAGTGCATCAGGGGCAGCGTCAAGCATGGAGAGTTTGCGGCGGTCTTCGCTGAAGGTGCGCGGGTAACGGTCAAAGTCACCGCCGCCGGCATCGCCAAACTGCAGGGGATTGACAAAAATACTTACCACCACCCGTTCAGCCTCGGCCCGCGCCTTTTCGACCAACTGCAAATGTCCGGCATGTAGATTGCCCATGGTGGGCACCAGTGCCACACGCTCGCCGGCCTGTCGCCATTGGGCGAGCGTGGCGCGCAGCTCGGCAATCGTCTCGATCGTTTTCATCAGGGGATGATCCTGTCTAAAAGCAGTGCTCTTCGGCGGGGAAACTGCCATCTTTCACCGCCTGCACATAGGCGCGCACGGCGCCACGGATGTCGCCGGACTGCTGGAGAAAATCCCGGGAGAAACGCGGCCGCTTGCCCGGCGTGATGCCCAGCATGTCATACAGCACCAGCACCTGCGCATCACACTGCGGCCCGGCGCCGATGCCAATCACCGGCACCTCGACGGCGGCGGTAATCTCCGCCGCCAGCAATGCCGGCACACACTCTAACAACAAGATGTCGGCCCCGGCATCTTCCATCGCGCGCGCATCGTTCAGCATCGCCTGCGCCTCTTTTTCATTACGGCCCTGCACCTTGTATCCGCCCAGTTTGTTGACCGACTGCGGCAACAGGCCCAGATGGGCGCACACCGGAATGCCATGTTCGGCCAAGTGACGCACCGTTTCCACCATGGGCGCGCCGCCTTCCAGCTTCACCATGTGTGCGCCCCCCTCTTTCATCAGTCGACCGGCACTGGCCAGTGCCTGCATCGGGCTGGCGTAGGTCATGAATGGCATGTCGGCCATCACCAGGGCCCGGTTGTTGACGGCACGCACCGTCTGGGTGTGGTAGATCATGTCGCCCAGCTTCACAGGCAGGGTGCTGTCATGGCCCTGGATCACCATGCCCAGGGAGTCTCCCACCAGCAGGATTTCCACGCCCTCCTGTTCAAGGATCTGGGCGAAGCTGGCGTCATAGGCGGTGAGGCAGGTGATCTTTTCACCGGCCTGTTTCATGTTGCGCAGAGTAGAGGTAGTGATGCGGCTCATGCAGGCATCCTCAGTTGGGTGGATGTTTTGTGTTTAGATCGCTGTATCGAAACGCCGGCCTGAAAATAACGGCCGTTTTCCGGCGTCAGAGATCAAAGGATCCGGGATTAAAATAGTGCCGGCCACTGATGGATTTACTCAGGCGATCCAGCAACAATTTGTAATCCTGATCGTTGTTCACCAGGTCGATGTCGGCGGCGTTGACGATCAACAGCGGCGTTGCCGTGTAGTGATAGAAGAACCGGGTATAGGCCTCGACCAGGCGTTGCAGATAGTTGGTTTCGATAAAGCGTTCGTAATCCCGGCCGCGCTTTTGCACCCGGTTCAGCAGCACATCCACGGGGGCCTGCAGGTAGATCACCAGGTCCGGCTGCGGGGCATCGACAGTGATATTGTCATAGACCTGTTCATAAAGTTTCAGTTCATGGTCGTCCAGGGTGAGCTGGGCAAACAGACGATCCTTTTCCAGGATGAAGTCCGCTACCCGTACCGGCGCAAACATGTCCGACTGGCGCAGCGCCTGGATTTGCTGGGCGCGTTGAAACAGGAAAAACAGCTGGGTGGGCAGGGCCGCGTGGCGGGGGTTGCGATAAAAACGTTCCAGAAAGGGATTTTCTTCCGCCCCCTCCAGCAGCAGTTCGCCACCAAAATCGCCCGCCAGCCGTGTGGCGAGGCTGGTCTTACCCACCCCGATCGGCCCTTCGATGACAATATAACGCGGGATTTCCCCAGAACTCATGGTAGGTCTAACTCTTGTTAGTGATTTAGTTTTTCCAGTCCGTTGCGCGGACAGCTCGCCAGCAGGCTGGCCAGGGTTCCCCGACCGGGGATCTGCAGACGCTCCGTCGGCTCGGTGGCGATCCCGGCCGCGAGCTCGTCCACGACCTCGGCCAGAGGATACAGGACGAAGTTGCGTTCATACAGTCCCGGGTGGGGGACGGTCAGTGTGGGGGTATTGATGCGCCAGTCGGCGTACAGCAGCAGGTCAAGATCCAGGGTCCGCGGGCCCCAGCGCCGGGTGCGTATACGCTGGTGCAGGGCCTCCAGGTGTTGTAGTTCGGTCAGCAGCACGGCGGGCGGCAGGGCGGTTTCCAGGGCGGCGACGGCATTGATATAGTCGGCCTGGTCCTCGGCGCTGTCGCCCGCGGCAACCATCGGCTTACTGCGATACAGGGAGGAGTGGGCCAGGCAGCGGCTCTGCGGCAGGGTCTGCAATTCTGCCAGCGCCTCCTGTACCTGGGTTGCGGGCCGGTCCAGATTGCTGCCCAGCCCCACGTAAGCGATGACCACTATCCGGCGTTGCCCTGGCTGGGTTTTCTGCGCCGACGACGACGCTTTTTGGTGGCCGGTTCTGCGGGGGAGGTTGGCGCCTGCTGCGCCAGGCTGGCGCGGCTGTCGGTATTGAGTTCCTGGTACTGCGTCCACCAGTCCGCCAGCGGTTTGAGCTCGTCTTCACCCGACTCTGCGCGCAGCAGCAGGAAATCGTACGCGGCGCGAAAGCGGGTCTGTTCGAACAGGCGCTCCGCCCGCTTGCCATTACGGCGTTTCAGTCGCGCCTGCATCACCCAGATCTCACGCGTCTGCAGGCTGAAGCGTTTGGGCAGGGCGACGCGCTGCACCTGCGCGGCGATCACCGACTCACTGGCGATCTGCAGTGACTGGATCTCACTGACGCCCTCGGCCTGCAGGGCGAGGGCCTGCTCGCGCACCGGCTCCCACAGCAAGATGGCAAACAGGAAGGCCGGGGTAACGGGCTTGCCGGCGGACACCCGCTCGTCGGTGTTAAACAGACCCCTGGACACCAGCATGTGTGGAAAGCCGTGCTCCTGTCGAGACAGCGCGTCATCGGTCATCTCGAACAGATAACGGAACAGGTCGTAGTGGCGCAGCAGCTCGAAGGTCTCCAGTGCATAACCGGTCATGAACAGCTTGAGGATCTCATCGAACAGGCGCGCCGGTGGCACGGCCTCCAGGCGCTCACCCAGTTCGGTCAGGGGTAACTCGGAGTCGGCATGGATACGGAAACCCAGCTTGGCGGCAAAGCGTACCGCACGCAGCATCCGCACCGGGTCTTCCTGATAACGCTGACGGGCGTCACCGATGATGCGCAGCAGGCCGTTTTCCAGGTCGTCGAGACCGCCGGTGTAATCCACCACGGAGAAGTCGCTGATGTCGTAGTACAGGGAGTTGATGGTGAAATCGCGACGCCAGGCATCCTCTTCCAGGCTGCCGTAGACGTTGTCGCGCAGAATCATGCCGTCTTCAATACGGCCCTGCTCGGTGTTTTCTTCCTCGTGGGTGCCGCGGAAGGTGGCGACCTCGATGATCTCGCGGCCGAAGCGCACATGCACCAACTTGAAACGGCGGCCGATCAGGCGGCTGTTGCGAAACAGCTCGTTGACCGCCTCGGGGTGGGCGTCGGTGGCCACATCAAAATCCTTGGGCTCCCGTCCCAGCAGCAGATCCCGCACCCCGCCGCCCACCAGGAAGGCCTGGAAGCCCGCCGCCCTGAGCCGGTACAGCACCTTCAGCGCCGCCTCATTAATATTCGCGCGGGTAATGATGTGCTCCGGCCGGGAGATGATGCGAGGGGAGCCGGGTTTGTCTGTCAGTTCTATAGTCAATGGATAATCGTTCTTGAGCAATCTGTAATGGCGCGTATAATACCACCTCTCTCGGCTTTCGGCTGGAGAAATCTGTAGTCCATGCGCTCCCTTCGTCTAGTGGTTAGGACACTGGCCTCTCACGCCGGTAACAGGGGTTCGAGTCCCCTAGGGAGCGCCATTCTACATTCGCTGCAGATTTCACTGCAGAGCAGGCCGCAAAATACCGCCGCGCCTGAATGCCTCAGCCCCTTCAGTCATATCCCCGCCCAAGAAAATCCTCGCCATCGCCAGCCCGAATATTGCCGTTCATTGCACGCCAAACTGCTGCACAACCGCACGCAGATGACTGGCCTCGGCGCTCAGTTCCCGCATTGAGCTGGCGGTATCCTCGGAAATAGCCGTGGTCTGTTGCGCCAGCGAACTGATATTGACGACATTGCGATTGATCTCCTCCGACACGGCGCTCTGTTCCTCCGCGGCGGTGGCGATCTGGGTATTCATGGCATTGATCGACTGCACCACGCCCGAGATACTGGCCAGACTCTCTGCCAGGATCTCTACCTGCTCGGCATTTTCCCGCGCCCCGCCCTGCGCCTTTTGCATGGCCTGCACCGCATCTCGCGCCTCGGCCTGCAGGCGGGAAATCATGCCGTTGATCTCCTCGGTAGATTGCTGGGTACGAGAGGCCAGGGTGCGCACCTCATCGGCCACCACGGCAAAGCCGCGCCCGGCGTCACCGGCCCGCGCTGCCTCGATCGCGGCATTCAGGGCCAGCAGATTCGTTTGCTCGGCGATACCCCGTATCACCTCTAGCACCGTGCCGACACTGTTTGATTCCTGTTCCAGATTCGCGATCACACCGGCGGCCTGCTCTACTTCCTCGACCAGTGCATCAATACCACAAATAGCGACCGTGGCGGCCAATGCGCCCTCCTTCGCCACCTCATCGGCACCGTGCGCCAGTTCGGCCGCCTGAGCGGTATTGCGGGCCACCTCCTGCACCGTGGCCGACATCTCATTCACGGCGGTGGCGACCTGATCTATTTCCAGTTGCTGCGCGGCGATACCCTGATTGGTTGCCTCTACCGCCTCGCTGGTGGTGGAGGTAATACCATCCAGCTCGCCCACCGCGGAATCGATACGCCAAACCACAGTCGTCAACTGCGACTGAAGGGCCTTAATCGCCACCTGCAGCTGGCCCAGTTCATCATCACGCCCGGCATACACATGCCGGGCGATGGCGTTATCAAAAATTTTGTGACTGTCCCTGGCGGCCTGCTCCCAGGGACGCGCCACCAGCTTGGCCGCCACCACACCACCCACCATGGTGGCAAGGCCGGCCAGCGACAGGGCCGTTAACTTGGTCACCGGCAACAGCGCCAAAATGGCCAGCGGCGGGATCAGCGTGCACAGAAAGGCAAAATAGATCTTGCCCATCAGCCCCACCCGGAGCCTGCTACGTTGCTGCTGCAAGAAAGACACACCGCTGTTGATCCGCCGATAAAGCGTCTCGGCATTTTTCACATGCGCCTTGTGCGGCTTGGATCGCACCGACTGATAGCCCGTGACCTGACCTGCCTCGATAATCGGCGTCACATAGGCGTCCACCCAATAGTAGTCACCATTCTTACAGCGGTTTTTGACGATGCCCATCCATGGCTTACCCTGCTGAAGGGTTGCCCAGAGGTCGGCAAAGGCTGCTGGCGGCATATCCGGATGGCGCACGACATTGTGGCTCTTGCCGATCAACTCCTGCTCCGGGAAACCGGCAATGGCTTTGAAGTCTGCATTGACCGAGGTGGTGATTCCCTTCAGATCCGTTGTCGACACAATGTGCATATCACGCGGATAATCATTTTCTATTCCGGTGACGGGAAAATTCTTTTTCATTCTCTATAACTCCTGACTATTAACAACGTCTCTCTCAAAAAAGCACTAAGCTTTCGCCGTGGCGTCATTCACTCCGAGTACAATCGTCTGCAGTAGCCGGGTCTTATCCAGCGGCCTGGCCAGGCAGGCCTCGGCGCCGGCGGCCAGCGCCTGACTCCGGTGCGCGGAGGTATGGCCCGCGGTGATCACCACCACCCGGGTGTCCTCCGTGGCAGGATCGGCCTTGATCTTGCGGCATACCTCCACGCCATTAAAACCGGGCATGGTCAGATCCAGTAACACCGTGTGCGGATAGACTGAGAGCATCTTCTGTCCCGCCTCAAAGCCATCACGCGCCACGTCGATCTGCACAGGTTCAGGCAAAGCCTGCAACAGGGCCTGAAGCAGCTCGATGAAATGCGCATCATCCGCAACGATTAATATCTTGTGCACATCTAACGTTGATTCGTCATTCGGTGACCGTGCGGATAACGCAGCCGTCTGCTGGTAACGGGCGGCAAACTGTTCAACCTCCTCTTCTGCATAGCGTCGATGCCCACCCGGCGTGGTGACAAAGCCCAGCTTGCCTGCCAGTGCCCAATGCCGCAGGGTGACCGGCGAAATCATCAGCCTGGCGGCCACCTCATTAGGGGTCAGGTAACGCGTTTTATCCGGGTCTTTATCCATGTCGTCCTTAGCTGCAATGTTGTCCTTAGGGCTGTGCATGCTCTTTTCCCATCAATGCCTCGTAGCATCAATGTCTTGTAAATGTCTCGTAATAGTGTGGCCCCAGCCGGCCACAACGATTAGAGCGATTAGAGCGATTTCAACGCTTAGTATCGTCCCCTTGATCGACAACTTTAAACACGGGGTGCGCGCGCTGGCATGGCGGGCCCCTCTGCCACACACCCACCACCATTGCGGAAAACCATTCTGTTTTGAAAGACTTAGGCGCAGGGGTGTGGACCGGCAAAAAACACAGGCCGCTCAAATCTTGCACAATGCCTGGACATTTGATAACTAAGACAACTACCGAGGCTAGCGGACACACCGACGAGGAGTTTTTGATGTCGATTCAATATGATGAAAAGCGTGATTTCATTCGCATGAGCACAGAACATGCTTTGCAATTTCGCACCCTGGGCAGTAAGGAAATGCAGCAGGGCACCTGCTGTAATCTCAGTGCCACCGGCATTCTGTTCACCACCGACAGTTCGATCCCGGACGGTGCCGAACTGGAGGTCAACATCACCCCCCAGTATTCCGTGGTGTCGCCCTTTGAGGCGGTGGTAAAGGTGATTCGGTCTCAATCCAATGACGCACTGAATCAATATACCGTTGCCGGCAAGATCACCTCGATCAAGGCTTCATGAAAGCCACCACGCCTAACTGATACTTGACGATCGGCTCAGAGCCTGTGAAAAATTCGACGGCCGTAGCGAGGGCGTCGATTTGCGAGCGAAACAAGGCGCGCTACGCGAAAACAAGGGAGTTTGGTGGACCAAATGACCGCCGTTTTCACGTAGCGCAACGCCGTTGCAGCCGCACAGCGGCGCCCGCAGTAGGCCAGCGAATTTTTCACAGGCTCTCAGGGCTCAAAACGGATCACATCTCCGGGACTCAAACGAAGCGTCTCGGAGTCCAGCTCCCCCACCGAAAACAGACGCTGCACCTTGGTCACCACCAGAATGGCGGTGGGCTTTTCCGAGAACCCCAGCGAGCGCTGGCCCGGCAGGTCATTGACCGATGACTGACTCAGGTGGAAGGTGTTCAACACATCGCCCACCTTGACATTGGCCACCCCGCCCGCATCAAAAAACACCTGCTTGCCTTCGGTGCGGATCACCCGCGCGGTAAACAGTTGATGATTCAGATCGGCCGCCAGCATACTCACCAGTTTATCCAGCACCCGGTGCACGCCCTGCCCAAAGGCCGAGGCATAAAATTTGTCGTTCAACACCGGCGTAGTGGTGGGGAATTCAAACAGTCCGCCATCCACCACCGATTCGTTAAGACGGTGCCTGGCCACTTCCGCGCCGGTGATGCCGTCATGCACGATGATATCCAGTTCCAGATGTCGGACCCGGGCGCCCAGCATGTGCTTGGTGATGCCCATGTCACGGATTACGCCGCTCACGACAAATTGCACCCCCAGAGACTCGGCAAACTCAATGGCCAGCTGGCCGACTTCCCGGGCCGGCGGCAGCGCACCGAGAATGCGCCGCTGCGACACCACACCATCATCACCCAGCGGCAATAGATATTGCGAGGCATCCACGGTGCGCACCCGCCCATCCGCATCCAGACGGCGCTTTAGCTCGCGCGCGATTTCCACCTCGATATTCGGCAGGTCCGAGATATGGGTGCGATCCGACACATGAAACTGGGTGATCGCCACGGTGCGTCGATACTGGCCGATATCACCGGGCCGGGCCATGGTTTGCGGCGCCTGGAGTGAGACCGGACTGACGCCGCCCGCCTGACCCGTGGCGGCACGGGCCTCGCCCGCCTGCGGCACCTGGGCCCGGATGCGCACGTAATAATTGGTCTCGTCCGTCCACTCGTCCACAATCACCACATTGGTGACACTGCCCCGCGCGGTAAATCGCACGTTATCCGACACCACGCCGCTGGACGACACCACCGTGGTGGTGGACACCTGCGCGCTGGCCTGCATCAGCGCCTGGCGGATGGCGTCCTGCATGGCCAGGCGTTTGGCCACACCCACCGGGCCGCTGATCGGCGAGGTACCTTCCGCCTCAACCAGCTGCGCCTGTGCCGCCCCGGCCATCAGCAACAACGCCAATAGCATCGGCAACCACACCGGCAATCCCGGCGACGTCCTGTTTTTCCACCTCAATAATGCCTTCACCACACCGCCTCCTCTGACGACGACCGCGACCCCGCGCAGGATGCGTCGTTTGACCCAATTACTGCCGCTAGCGGCAAAAACCGGCAAATTCTTAAGCAATACACCGGCTTATCCTGATCCTTTACTGCCCGCGCCGGATCTCCAACAGGCCCTGCAGAGCCTTGTAAAATCTAAAGAATTCGCCGTGGCGGGCCGCTGTAACCACTATTGAGGCCCACTATGACCCTATTGCGCACAGCGACCCATACCCGATTGAATACACTATCCGTGCCAACCATCACCACGCCCCCGGCGGCCAGCGCCTGCGTGGCGTGCATCGGCCTGTTGCTGTGCCTGGCGACCGTGCCGGCCCTGGCCGGCACCCAGCACTATCAGGCGCCACTGGATAACGTGCGCTGGGAGGCCTCCTCGGCAAAACTTCACTGCACACTCAAACACGAGATCCCTCTCTATGGTGAGGCGACCTTCACCCAAAGCGCCGGGGAAAAGCTGCGCTTTACCCTGAAGGTGAAACGCCAGGCGAGCCGTAACAAGGACAGCGCCCAGCTGCGCTCCCTGCCGCCCGAATGGAAACACCAGATCCCGGTGGTGGATCTGGGCAGCGTGCCGGTGATCAAGGGCGACACCCCGTTTCGGCTCGAAGAGGGACTCTCCCGGCGCATGCTGGCCGAGCTGCAAAAAGGCATGTTCCCCACTTTTAGTTATCGTGACTGGGCGGACGCCCGCGATCAGGTCAGCGTCGCCCTGCCGGGCATTCACATCAAGGCCGCACTGGATGAATTCATCAGCTGTCTGGATCAACTCCCCGACTACCGATTTGCCGATGTCGAAAACACCCTGCTGCATTTCGAGTTCGGCAGGCACACACTGAGTGCCGAGGATCGCAGCCGCTTGGACGCCGTGGCGCGATACATCAAATCCGATCCCGGGATCAAACGGGTGGAGGTCTATGGCCACACCGACAGCGTCGGAGGCAAGGGCAGTAATGACAAACTGGGTGAACGCCGCAGCCTGGCGGCCCGGCAATACCTGATCGACCAGGGCGCAGCGGCGGCCCTGTTTACCCTCAAGTCCTTTGGTGAACGCCAACCCAAGGCCAGCAACAATACCGACCAGGGTCGCGCCGCCAACCGGCGGGCCGCCGTGATCCTGGTGAAATAGGCGCTGTCCCAGGGCGCCCTTAAAGAGGAAATAGTTTGATGAACATTGTCACCAGAATCTGCCGATCCTGCCTGCTGCTGACCTGTCTGCTGCTGACCTGTCTGTTGCTAAGTACGGCCTGCTCCACCGACAGCGATACCGCAAGCAAAACCCGGCCTGCGCCGCAGGAACACTTTGCGCAGGAACAACTGGACGCCCTCAACAAGGCCGAGGCCGTCAACCAGCTGGTGCAGGACGCGGCGGACAGGCAGCGTCGCGAGATGGACGCACAGGGGCGCTAGTCTGTTTCACGAGACATCGTCGACCGGCGTGATCACCGGCCTGGTATCCGGAATCTGTAGATACCGCCGCCACTCTTCAAACAGCGCCGGCGTGACCGCCCCCACACAGGAACGCGCCACCAGCGCTGGGCGAAAAACGGGCTCGCCTTCTAATGTGCAGGAGAGGCCGCCACTGCGCTGAAAGATAAACTGCCCGGCGACATAGTCCCATAAGTGCGCCCGACCATGCAGATACACCTGCACCCGCCGGTCGGCCAGCCAGCCAGCACCAGTCCAGCGCCACCGAACCAAAACTGCGCTGTGACTGATAGGGTGGCGCGCTCACCAGGCGCGTGGCGAGACCGGGAGGCAGGCGCTTGAAATCCACCAGGGCGATACTCTGCTGTAGTTCGTAAGCCTCTGTCCGGGGCTGCAGCGCGGCCCCATTCAGCAGGGCCTCCGACGACCGGTCGGCATGAAACAGCTCGTCGCGCAGCGGGTCATACACCGCCGCCAGCGTCACCCGCCCCCCTTCCAGCAGGGCGATGGAGATCGAAAAATAGGGGATGCCGGCGGAAAAGTTTCGGGTGCCGTCCAGGGGATCCAGGCACCACAGGGGCCGCCCCGCGCCCAGGCCGTGCGCCTGTTCGCTGGCCGACATCTCCTCGCCCAGCACCACCGACCCCGGGTACAGCCGCAACAGGGCCTTCGCCAGCGCCTGTTGCGCGGCAAGGTCCGCCTCCGTCAGCAGGCTGCCGTCTGCCTTCAGCGAACCTGCCAGCCGTGCAAAACGCGGCACTAGCTGCTCGCGCCCTACACTTCGCATTAACCCATGCAGGGCATCTTGATCGATGTTCATAGGATCTCCCCTTTCTGCCGGGCCCCTGATATCCGCCATTCCCCCATCCGTCTGGCACCGATAAAAAAAGCCCCTGGCGACAGGGGCTTGATGGGCTGTTCTTATAGTTAAAGCAGCGCGAGCAGCACGAGCCTTAGCTGTCCGTCAGAACGGAATATCGTCATCAAAATCGCCCATGCCGCCGCCGGCCGGGGCCTGCGAGGAGGAGCCGCCCGATGCCTGGCCATAACCACCGCCTGCACCACCACCGCCGCCGCCACCGCCACCTGCACCGCCTGCACCACGTCCATCGAGCATCTGCATCTCGTTGGCGATGATCTCGGTGGTGTAACGGTCCGAACCGTCCTTGTCCTGCCACTTGCGCGTCTGTAGCCTGCCCTCGACATAGACCTTCGAGCCCTTCTTCAGATACTCGCCGGCAATCTCGGCCAGACGGCGGAAGAACACCACCCGGTGCCATTCCGTGTTTTCCTTCTGCTCACCGGTATTTTTGTCCTTCCAGCTTTCCGACGTCGCCACGGTGACGTTGGTCACCGCATTGCCGTTGGGCATGTATTTCACTTCGGGGTCCTGCCCCAGGTTGCCAATCAGAATTACCTTGTTTACGCCACGCGCCATTGTCCTCTCTCCCCACGGTTCATACTAAGCTGTTGATACTGAAATATTGATATCGTTGATATTGACCTGAATCCGTGGCTTAACCGCGGATCCAGGATTAAAACCTGCCGCCAAAGGCTGATTCTGCCCTGTCTTACGGGGCCTGACGGGCCGCCGATTTTGCCGCATCGCCCACGCCGTCTGCCGTCGCGGCGGCCTCGCCAGCCTGGATCGGATCCCGCTCGACGGAATAGGCGCGGAGCGCCTCCCGGTCCAGCGCATGCAGGTCCACCTTCAGGTAGGCAATGCCATCTTCGGCGATGACGACCGCCTCGGCAACACCCGTCACCTTGGTGAATTCGGTGACCAGGTGTCGCGCCTGCGCCTCGCTGATCGGCCCGACGCGTACCAGGTGGCTGCTGAGGTAGCGCGGACTCTGCATGGTCGCCGCAATCAGGAACCATACCACGGCCAGGGCCGCACACATGCCAAAAACTGCCTCCATGCCGCTCTGGCCATACAGCCAGCCGCCCAGGGTGCCACCGAAGAAGGCGCCCATAAACTGGGAGCTGGAATACACCCCCATGGCGCTGCCCTTGCTGTCGGGCGAGGCCACCTTGGCGATCAGCGACGGCAGCGTGGCCTCTAATACATTGAAGGCGGTGAAGAAGACGAACAGGCCAAAGACGATGCCCGTCATCGACCGGTAGCCCAGCATGAAGGCCAGCTCCGCCAGCGCCAGCAGCAGCACCGCGGCGCCAAACACCGTTTTCATGCGGCGCTTCTTCTCGGCGATGATCACAAACGGCACCATCAACACCATCGATAACAGCATCACGGGCAGGTAGACATACCAGTGATGCGCCGCATCCAGCCCGGCATGGTCACGCAGCGCCAGCGGCAACACCACGAAGGTGGCCGTCAACATCATGTGCAGGGCGAGGATGCCGAAGTCCAGGCGCAGCAACTGGGGGTCGGAGACCACGGTTTTAAGCTGCGCAGGCACCGTCTGCGCATCACGGTGAAAGCTGCTGCACACCGGGGTCGGCACCACATAGTGCAGCACACCGATTGCGGCGACCGCCAGCAGGCCGGTCAGCCAGAAAATCCCGTCCACCCCGATCCACTGATTGAGCACCGGGCCCATCACCAGCGAGGTGGCAAAGGCCACACCGATACTCATGCCGATGATGGCCATGGCGCCGAGGCGGTTCTCCTCGCGGGTGAGGTCGGCGGTCAGCGCCATCACGGCGGCGGCAATGGCCCCGGCACCCTGCAGGGCGCGGCCGATGATGACTCCGTTCATGGAATCGGCGGTCGCCGCCACCACACTGCCGATGGCGAAGATGATCAGGCCGAGGGTGATAACGGGTTTGCGCCCGAAACGGTCCGAGGCCATACCAAACGGGATCTGCAAAGCCGCCTGGGTGAGGCCATAGATACCGATGGCGATGCCGATCAGGGCGGGGGTATAGCCTTCCAGGGTTTCACCGTAGAGGGCGAATACCGGCAGGATCATAAACAGCCCCATCATGCGCAGGGCATAGATGCTGGCCAGCGAAAATACCGCGCGGCGCTCGGCGGGCACCATACCCGTGGGGGCCGAAGAGGGGGCGTCGGTAGCGTAATCGGGCTTCTGCATACTCTGGGTCACAACACTCTCATATCGAAAAAGGGCGCCAACAATGATCGCCCACCAGCGCTGGCGAGACGCCTGACGCGCCGGATAAAATAAAGCGCCGCAATTTTGGCTCGCGAACAAGGAACGGCGTATAGTATCAGGTTTGCGTTGTGCCGGAAAAACCCTGTGGACCCGTCGGAAAATTCCGGGAACATCCCGCCCGCCGCCCCACTTCCGCGCCACGCCAGGCATCGGGACCGACATCGTCGGTCCAACACGACCCAGGCACGACTTAACAGAGATACCCGCAGTATGGATTTTATTCGCATTCAGGGCGCCCGCACCCACAACCTCAAGAACATCGACCTCGAGCTGCCACGCGACAAACTGATCGTGATCACCGGCCTGTCGGGTTCCGGCAAGTCCTCGCTGGCCTTCGACACCATCTATGCCGAGGGCCAGCGCCGCTATGTGGAATCGCTGTCCGCCTACGCACGGCAATTCCTGTCGATGATGGAAAAGCCGGACGTGGACCACATCGAGGGCCTGTCGCCGGCCATCTCCATCGAGCAAAAATCCACCTCGCACAACCCGCGTTCCACCGTCGGCACCATCACCGAGATCTATGACTACCTGCGCCTGCTCTACGCCCGCGCCGGCACGCCCCGCTGCCCGGAACACGGCAGTACGCTGGAGATGCAGACCGTCAGCCAGATGGTGGATCAGGTGCTGGCCCTGCCTGCGGGCAGCAAGATCATGCTGCTGGCGCCGGTGGTGCGCAATCGCAAGGGCGAACACCTGAGCGTGTTCAAGGATTTACGCGCCCAGGGCTTTGTGCGCGTGCGTGTCGACGGCGCGCTGTTTGAACTCGACGAGGTGCCCGAGCTGGATCTGCGAAAAAAACACACCATCGAGGCGGTGGTGGACCGACTCAAGGTGCGCGGCGCACCACCAGGCGCCAGCGACGTGGATGGCGGGGCATCGGGCGCAGTCGCCGACCAACAGCAGCGCCTGGCCGATTCCTTCGAGACCACGCTCGCGCTCACCGACGGCATTGCCGCGGTGGCCTTTATCAAGGACTCAGAGGACGATAATAAAGAGGGCCATGAAAAAACCGCAACCAGCGAGACCGACCACGAAGACCGGGGCGAACTGCTGTTCTCCGCCCGCTTCGCCTGCCCCCACTGCGGCTACTCACTACCGGAACTCGAGCCGCGCATGTTCTCCTTCAACAATCCGGCTGGCGCCTGCGACGGCTGTGATGGCCTGGGTGTGAAACAGTTTTTTGATGCCGAGCGTGTCGTGCGCCACCCCGAACTCAGCCTGCCGGCCGGCGCCATTCGCGGCTGGGACAAACGCAACGCCTACTATTTCCAGATGATCAGCTCGCTGGCCAAACACTATCAGTTCGATCTGGACCTGCCGTTCCAGGATCTGCCGGAAAATATTCAGAAGGTCATTCTCAACGGCAGTGGCAATCAAGAGATCGAGTTCCGGTATTACAATGACCGGCACCAGAAAGGCCGCAGCTTCACCACCCGCAGCCATCCCTTCGAAGGCATCCTGCCCAACATGGATCGCCGTTATCATGAAACCGATTCCAACGTGGTGCGTGATGAACTGGCCAAATACCTCAACACCCGATCCTGCCCAGACTGCAACGGTACACGGCTGGCCGAAGGCCCGCGCAATGTATTCATTGCCGAAAAATCGTTATCGGAGGTCACCGCCCTGCCCGTCGGCCGGGCGCAGGGATTTTTCGCCCAACTGAAACTGGCGGGCCATCGCGGCGCGATCGCTGACAAGATTGTCAAGGAGATCAATCAGCGGTTGAATTTTCTGGTCAACGTAGGTCTCGACTATCTTTCGCTAGACCGGAGCGCCGACACGCTATCCGGCGGCGAGGCCCAGCGCATCCGACTCGCCAGCCAGATCGGCGCCGGGCTGGTGGGCGTGATGTACGTGCTCGATGAGCCTTCCATCGGCCTGCACCAGCGCGACAATCAACGCCTGCTCAACACCCTCAACTACCTGCGCGACATGGGCAACACGGTGATTGTGGTAGAGCACGATGAGGACGCGATTCTGAGCGCGGATCATGTGCTGGACATCGGTCCCGGCGCTGGCGTGCACGGCGGTGAAATCGTCGCCCAGGGCACACCACAGGAGGTGATGGATAATGAACATTCACTCACCGGCCAGTACCTTTCCGGTCGCAAGGCGATTGCGATCCCCGCCACACTGACGCCGCCGGACGACAAACGCCAGATCAGGATTCGCGGCGCCTCCGGCAATAACCTGAAGAATGTCGATGTCGATATTCCGGTGGGCCTGATGACCGCCGTCACCGGTGTCTCCGGCTCCGGCAAATCCACGCTGATCAATGACACCCTTTACCGGCTCGCCGCGCAGCTGATCAACCATAATCAGGAAGACGCCGCGCCGTGCGAGAAAATCGAAGGCCTCGAGCAGTTTGATAAGGTTGTCGATATTGACCAAAGCCCCATCGGCCGCACGCCGCGCTCCAACCCCGCCACCTATGCCGGTCTGTTCACACCGATTCGTGAATTGTTCACCGGCACCCAGGAGGCGCGCTCGCGCGGTTACACGCCGGGGCGGTTTAGCTTCAACGTAAAGGGCGGGCGCTGCGAGGCCTGTCGTGGCGATGGTGTAATCAAGGTGGAAATGCATTTTCTGGCCGACATCTATGTGCCCTGCGATGTCTGTATGGGCAAGCGCTACAATCGCGAGACCCTGGAAATAAAATACAAAGGCAAGAACATCTACGAAGTGCTGGAGCTCACCGTCGAGGATGCGCGTGCCTTTTTTGATGCGATTCCCGCCGTGGCGCGCAAGTTACAGACCCTGATCGATGTGGGCCTGAGTTATATCAAGTTAGGCCAGGCAGCAACGACCCTCTCGGGTGGCGAGGCCCAACGGGTAAAGCTGGCGCGCGAACTCTCCAAGCGCGACACCGGCAATACCCTCTATATCCTCGACGAGCCAACCACCGGCCTGCACTTTCACGACATCGAACAACTGCTGGGCGTTCTGCACCGACTGCGCGATCACGGCAATACCATTGTGATCATCGAGCACAATCTCGATGTCATCAAGACCACCGACTGGGTGATCGACCTGGGCCCCGAAGGTGGCGAGGGCGGCGGCACGATCATCGCCACCGGCACACCCGCCAGTATCGCAGCGCATGAGGCCTCTCACACCGGCCACTTTCTGAAGGCCACATTTGCTGCGGCCGCGCGCCATGCCGGCCGCGCGACCTGAGCTGGAACAAACGGCGGATCAATCGAGTGAAACGGCGACAATACCGCGCCCGGCAATTCGGCGCGCAGAAAGTTTCTGCTAACGGCATGGAAAAGCCCTCAATATTCGGTATTATTGTTAAATCACTGGCGACCGGGACAGCGCGTGCTCGGCCCACGTACCACAACACCGTTACACACAGCAGCACAGGAATATCGACACTCCGGTCGATCTACTTTTTCAGGGAATATATAAGGCTTAACAATGAAAGATGCAGTTAACAAGGTACACGAGATTTCCACCCCCAACCCGCCCAGTTTCCCCGCGCAACAATGGTATGAAGAAGACAGCATCAATCTGGTCGATCTGTGGCTAGAACTCGCCAAACACCGCGCCATCATCTTCGGCGCCATCATCCTTGCCCTGGCGGCGGGACTATTGGTCGCCTTCCTGCTACCGCAGAAATACACCTACAGCACCAGCATCGAGATCGGCAGCACCCTGGAAACCAGCGGCTCCGGCGAGGTGGTGCGCCTCATCGACCAGCCGGAGAGCGTGCTGGCCAAGATCAAGGAAAGCTATATCCCCCTGGTACAGCAGGAGTTTCACGCCGCACATCCCACAGATGATTCACTCTACAAGATTGAGGCCCGCGCCCCAAAGAACAGCCTGCTGATCGTTCTGGAGGCTAAGGGCAAGGCCGATAACAGAGCCATTTATCTAGAGCATTTACAAAGCGTCACCGATAAGCTGCTGGAGGATCACCAGCGGGTGATGAATATTTATCGCGGCCGCCTGCACAGCCAGCTTGCGCTGGCCCAGATCGAACTGGATGAAATCGCCGACCCCAGCACCCTGGCCACGAAACAAAAAGATCTGGAGACCCAGCTCAACACCGCGCGCATCAAACAGGCCGAACTGAGCGATCCGCGCATGCTGACCGTGCCACGCCAGGAACTGGAAAACATCCTGGCGAAGGAGCAAAAGAGATTTATCGACCTGCAGGATCAGGCCGTGCTGATCAAGGCCCGTTACCAGCGACAGGATGACACCGACGCGTTGTTAAAACAGCAGATCAGTGATCTTGAGGCGCAGATCAAGTCCGCATTTGCACAACGCCAGCAGGCCATTGGCAACATGCAGAATGAGGCCGCCGCCATGACTATGCTGCTGATCGACAATGAGATTCAGCAAAACCGCACACGTCTGGCCACATTGCAGGAGCGTTTACACATCGGCCAGCAAAATCTCCGTCAGGAACTGGAAGAACAAATCGCCAGTAATCTGCGCGAACAAGGGGTACAGGACAAGATCATCGCCAAGACCCGCAGCGAGTTGAGTCGCCTGGCCATCGGTAACCAGCGGGCCCAACAGCGCCAGGCACCAGAGATCGCCAACCTCGAAGAACAGCTCAAAAAACTCACCGCGGACAACCGGCGCGCCATCGAGCGCCAGCAACAGGCCATCAGCACCCTGGAAACCCAGCTACAGAATATCCAGCCTACCCGCGCCATCACCCCACCCATACAATCGCTACAACCCACCGGCCCCGGTAAAAGCATTATCATCATTTTGGCACTGATTGTTGGCGGCCTGCTGGGTATCTTTGCGGCATTTTTTGCCAGCTTCCTGAACAAGGTGCGACTGCAAACGACTCAGGCATGAGCTAAACCCAGCCTACAGAAGCCCCGCCCACAGCCGCGGGCTTATCGACCGCCCCGAAAGACTGGCGCGCCCATCATGTGCGCGCCAGTACCCACTCCCATCAGGCCGGCAAGGCCATTGACCCTGCCCGCAGCCCCGTCTCCTTCCTCGGCCCCAAACCGGAGCGCGGCATCCACAGGCAGGCACAGAGACCCAGCAGGAACAGACTCAGACCAGGTGGCGTGGGTACGGCAACCACCCCCGGCAGGACAGTAAACACCTGGCCGCGATTGATATCACCAAAGCTACTTTCCATCGGACTCGCCGCCCAGGAAAAATCGGCATAGTCACGACCCGCACCGATCAGCTGTAGGGAGTGGCCGACCGGGGTGGATGATGACTCTGCCACCCCCATATCGCTGCTGGTCATCCCCGCAGCGACGCCGGTGATCGCGGTAAAGGCGCCTTCATAGCTCAAAAACTGCACCACATCCCCCAGGTTATTCACCAGGGCAATGCCATCCGCAGCCCCGTTTTGTAGACCGGAGATGCCAAAATCCAGCACCCCCATACCATTTTGGCTCTCCGCAAAAACACCATGGAGGGCGATATCTGCGCCGTAGGGCGATGAATTGCCGCCGTTGTAGAGCACCAGCGACCAACCGGTCAGGTCCACACCCACGGCGCCGCTGAGCTCAACCCCTTCGTCCGTATCCGCACCGGCATTGTCATAGTGAATTTCATTGATGAAGACGGCATGCGCAGGCGTTACCGCCATCATGCTCAGTAGCACCGCACAGAAAAAAACCGAAACGGCCTGAGCCGTTGGTAGATAAGTCATTGTTCTCCCTCCCTGGAAGTCTATTGTTAGTCACGACCCGATGGCCGCCTGCACACACTACCGCTCCGTCCAGGGGAGAAGAATCGATAAATACCTAAATTTGTGCCAACAAATACCCCTCTGCGACGATCCCGCAGGGCAAGACCCAGCAGTTAATACAGCAAAATCTTTCAAAGGGTTGAGCTCGTCCGGCACGTCAGCCAGCGGAATCCGGTCGAATGCCATCCAGCAATAAGCCTACATTTAATAAGATTATTTTTGACACCCCAAATCAAAATCCGGACAATGACTCTATACTTTCAAATAGCCACGGACTGTCTGGAAACCCGCGTCATACGTCAGGCACCGCTCATGGCAAACCGCCGCGGGATGCAGACCAGTGCGGGTCACAGCCGCCTCAACATGGATAAGCGTATGAGCAAGCAGCCGCAACACAACGCATACCAGGAACGCTACCACCCGGATTTCGACGAATTATTACAGCTGGCAAAAAATGATCCCGCCCGGTTTGAGGCCAGGCGGCTTGAATATATCGAGCTCTTTTTTTCCAGAATCCCCCCTGAGAGACATCGGCGTCTGCGGGGCCTGCAATGGCAGATCGATCAGGCGCGGCATCTGGCCCGCACGCCTATGGCATCCTGCCTACAAATCATGAACATGATGAGAGACTCACTCAACCGGCTGAACGATCAGCAGCAGATATTGGTCACCCTGGCCATTACAAAATCGGGCAACTCACCCCAGTCGACAACCGACACCCCCGCGATCCCTGATAGCTCTCATGGGGGAAAAGTCATCCCCTTTCCATCGTCACGCTGATAGCCTTCGCAAACGGCTTACACAGGGCCATCAGGCCCTTGTCACAGACCCTCAGGCCATAACCGCCGGGCAATAAAAAACCCGCGGGCAGTATCACTGCCGCCGCGGGTTTTCTCCGAGCATGGAAGCGACTCGATAATCAGTCGCTTAACATATCCTTCACAGTCACCAACAAGATGATGCCAGCAACGGCGCCTACGATGGCCAAACCAGTAGCAAATGTCATATTTAAGTCCTCCAGGTTGTTTCAGTTCGCTGATTCATGGAACTGCCAATCAATACTCGCAATAATCGACTAAAGAGATCAACAATTCCATATGCTTTGTGCGGCCTTAATATAGCGTCACCACATAACCCTGTAAAGATAAAGGACATAGATGTTTTCTATGCAATAAAAGTGTAGACGCCACAGGCCATTTCACAACGTATTGTTCTCCGGGTAAAAAGGCCCCACATCGGCGAGACTCTCATAAAAATAGATAAAAAATACTAATTCACTTGGTTAATGAATGTTATGCAGTCTCCACTGCCAGCGTTGCCGTTTTCGCCATCAGGCCGCACTGGCGCCCACGGCGGCCTGCTTGCTGAACACCAGCTCAGCGCCCTTTTTATCCACCAGGATGACATCACCCGGCTGGAAATGTGCCGACAGAATCTCCTGCGCGAGCCGATTCTCGATACCCTGTTGAATCGCGCGTCTCAGCGGCCGGGCGCCGTAGACGGGATCGAACCCCGCCTCGCCCAGAAAATCCAGCGCAGCATCAGTGAGCCGCAGATCCATATCCCGATCCTGCAGGCGTGCCCTGAGGTGCTCCACCTGGATGCCGGTGATCACCCGAATCTGCTCACGCCCCAGCGGATGGAATACCACGGATTCATCCACGCGGTTGATGAACTCCGGACGGAAATGGGCGCCAACCACCTCCATGACCGCGGACTTCATCGCGGCGTAGTTTTCCTCGCCCGCCATTTGCTGGATCAGTTCGGAGCCCAGATTGGAGGTCATCACAATCACCGTGTTACGAAAGTCCACGGTACGCCCGTGGCCATCGGTCAGCCGTCCGTCATCCAGCACCTGCAACAGAATATTGAACACATCCGGGTGCGCCTTTTCGATCTCGTCCAACAGCACCACCGAATAGGGTTTGCGCCGCACCGCCTCGGTCAGGTAACCCCCCTCCTCATAACCGACATAACCCGGCGGGGCACCAATCAAGCGGGCCACCGAGTGTTTTTCCATGAACTCGGACATGTCGATACGCACCATGGCCTCTTCGGTGTCGAACAGGAATGCCGCCAGGCTCTTGGTCAGTTCGGTCTTGCCGACCCCGGTCGGCCCCAGGAACAGGAATGAACCATTGGGTCGATTCGGATCCGACAGGCCCGCGCGCGAGCGCCGGATGGCATCGGCAACGGCCTTTACCGCCTCCTCCTGGCCCACCACTCGCTGGCGCAGCCCATCCTCCATTTTCAGCAGTTTGTCACGCTCGCCTTCCAGCATTTTGCTCACCGGGATGCCGGTCCACTTGGCCACCACCTCGGCAACCTCCTCTTCGGAGACCTTGTTGCGCAGCAAGGTCATGTCCATCATCTCGGCCTGCGATGCCATGTCGAGCTCTTTTTCCAGACTGGGAATCTGCCCGTATTGCAGCTCCGACATGCGGGCGAGATCGCCCGCGCGATGTGCGGTTTCCAGCTCCTGGCGGGCGCGGTCCAGCGCCTCCTTGATGTGCTGGGTACCCTGCAACGCCGCCTTCTCCGATTTCCATACCTCTTCGAGGTCGGCATATTCGCGGCTCAGTTTTTCGACCTCGGATTCCAGATCGGTTAGCCGCCGCTTGGAGGCCTCGTCGGACTCCTTTTTCAGCGCCTCACGTTCTATCTTCAGCTGAATCAGGCGACGATCCAGGCGATCCATGCTCTCTGGCTTGGAGTCGATCTCCATGCGGATACGCGAGGCGGCCTCGTCAATCAGATCGATGGCCTTGTCCGGCAACTGCCGATCCGTAATATAGCGATGCGACAAAGTCGCAGCCGCGACGATAGCGGGATCGGTGATATCCACACCATGGTGCACCTCATATTTCTCTTTCAGGCCGCGCAGGATGGCGATGGTATCTTCCACACTGGGCTCATCGACCTGCACCTTCTGGAACCGACGTTCCAGGGCGGCGTCTTTTTCCACGTACTGGCGATACTCATCCAGGGTGGTGGCGCCCACGCAGTGCAACTCACCCCGCGCCAGCGCGGGCTTCAGCATATTGCCCGCATCCATCGAGCCCTCGGCCTTGCCTGCGCCGACCATGGTATGCAATTCATCAATGAACAGGATGATCTGCCCCTCCTGCTTGGACAGATCATTCAATACCGCCTTGAGGCGTTCCTCAAACTCACCCCGAAACTTGGCGCCGGCAATCAGCGACCCCATGTCTAACGACAACAGGCGTTTCCCTTTCATGCCTTCCGGCACCTCGCCGTTGATGATCCGCTGCGCCAGGCCTTCGACAATCGCCGTCTTGCCCACGCCAGGCTCACCGATGAGCACGGGGTTGTTTTTGGTCCGCCGCTGCAATACCTGGATGGTCCGACGAATCTCGTCGTCACGACCAATCACCGGATCCAGCTTGCCCTGTTCGGCGCGCTCGGTGAAATCGATGGTATATTTTTCCAGCGCCTGTCGACTCTCCTCGGCATTGGGATCATCAATTTTTTCCCCGCCGCGGACCTCATCGATGGCCTGTTCAACGCTACCCTTGGCAGCGCCGGCCTTATGCATTAATTCGCTGAGCTGACCCTTGCTCTGCACTGCGGCCAGGGCAAACAGCTCACTGGAGATGTAGCTGTCCTTTCGATCCTGCGCCAGCTTGTCGGTGACATTGAGCAGACGGCCCAGTTCGTTAGAGATATGCACATCACCGGCGGCCCCTTCCACGCTGGGCATCTTTTCCAGCGCCTCACCCAGGAGGGTGCGCAACTGATTGACGTTCACCCCGGCGTTATTCAGCAGATGACGGACGGTACTGGCGTCCTGATCCAGGATCGCCAGCATGAGATGGACGGGTTCGATAAACTGATGATCCCGCCCTACCGCCAGGCTTTGCGCATCCGCCAGCGCCGCCTGAAATTTGCTTGTCATTTTGTCCATACGCATGTGATGTTGCCCCCATAAAACAGAACGTAGCTCGGCACGACCCGCAGGCCGGTGCGGTTAATAGACCTTAGATGGGGGCAGGGAATCGTGATTCAAGCGATTGCGGAAAATCGCTATGGGACGGTGCGTGCGAGAACGTCAGTGGCGGCGAGAACGGCAGTCAACAACGATGGATGAGTGATGGGGATAGGTTGGCAGTGCTAGCGGAGACGGGGCCAGGCGTGGCGGCCATCGTCGGTGGGGGTCGAAAAGGGCGCCGCGCACACCGACGCCATGCAGACCGCCCGGATCAGAAATTACGCCCGTCCCACAGCTTCAGGTCGCCGCGTCGATCCATCCCATGGCGGCGATCCGTTTTGGCCTCAAAGCGGGCCATCTCGCGACGATCGACCGTCACCCTGCGCACCGCGATTTTACGCCGCTCCGGGCCGGTATACTTCAAGGGTCGATCCTGCGGGGCCAGATCACCCGCCCCCGGATCGGGCTCGTTCATGGGCATCAATTCAAGTTCCATCACCGACTACCTCGTGTTATGGGCTGCATGGAATATACATAAACCATGGTAGCCAGCGCTCGGCCTCTAGGCAAGCCCAAAACGGGCAGAGGCCGACGCGGGGCGCAGGGACAGCCGGTCACATCGCATCACTGGATAGCACCGAGACGCTCTGAGAAACCGCGCCTGTGGGACGCAGACTATCGGGCCTGCTGGTGCTGCGCCACCAGCCCCAGACGCTCCGCAAGCGCGGCAAGACAATCCTCATGGGACAATTCCTGACAATCCAGGGTCGGCAGGGTCCGCATCCTTGACCGACTGGGGACAATAATCGCCAGGGCGGTATGCCCCTGCGCCCGCACACCACTCACCTGCACGGGATAGATCCGGCAGTGACACTGATGGGCCAGACGCACCGCTCCGCCCTTCAATTTACGCGGCCCCGCGGTCGGCACATGTATCCGCCCCTGCGGAAACAGGGCCACCACATCCCCCGCCTGCAGCGCACGCAAGGCCTCACGCATGGCGCGCTCCGGTCGCCGTTCACGATCCACAGGAATGCACTGGGCACGGCGGAATAACCATTTCAGGCCAAAGCGCTCGTATTGTTCACGGGCGATGAGAAAGCGTAAGGGGCGGGGGCTGGCCACAATCAACAGAAAGGGATCGAGGCCGGAGATGTGATTCGCCACCACCACGGCACCGCCCTCGGTGGGCAGGGGGATCGGGTCATACTCAAAGCGGTGCACATAACGGCAAAACAGGCCGATCAGGCCGGCGATGCGTGACGTCCAGGGATCACCCCAGTCGGCGTGCGTGGCGGCCTCGCCGGCGCGCAGCAACCGATATAGCAACCACAGCACAGCCGCCGCAAGCAGCACGCCAAGCGCAAATAACCAGGACATCAACATAGGGCTTAGTGTGATCGGGAAAGGGAAATAAAACTAGCATGGGGAAATTCAGGGTCGCTGTACCGGTCCTGGCGCCACCGTCCGCAACAAGATTCTAACGGGGGACTATCGCTTCTTTTTCTTCTTTTTCTTCTTCTTTTTACCACCACCCTCATCAACGGCACCGGCGTCTTCCAACACCTGGGCCACCGTCTCAAAGCCCCGCGTATTGGCATTATTCAGGGCAGAGGCACCGGTTTTGGATTTCGCATTGACATCGGCACCCTCGGCAAGCAACGCCTGCACAACGCTGAGATTACCGCCAAAGGCGGCCGCCATCAGGGCCGTTGCCTCGGTCTTATCCTTGGCATTGACATCGGCGCCCGCGGACAGCAGCAATCGCACCGCGCGCTCATTACCGTAATAGGCCGCGCTCATCAGCGGTGTTTTGCCATTGGGATTGACGGTATTGACGTCGGCGCCCTCGGTGATCAGGGAGCGCAGCATCGCCAGGCGGCCCTGGGCGGCGGCATTGATCAGCTCGGCATTGAGGTCGCGGCCCAGCGCGAGGGCGGGCAGGCCCACCAACATGGCGAGCAGTACGAACAGGGCTCGTTGGACTGGTCTCATTTCACACCTCGGCTCCGTTTTGAGTCTACTCTTCGAGTTATGTCCCGGCGCACACGCACCGGCTATTTGCCTATTTATCGGCCAATCTCATGAAAACTGAACGGCGCGTACAGTACCCCCAGGGGCCTCAACGCGTGGCGCACCGGCCGAACAGTGCAGACAGTGGCACGCAATCCGGCTGCGACCGTGGGGGGGACGGGCGCGTCATTGCCGTGCACTATTCTTCCGACTTCGTGTCCACATTTCTGACAATATTACGCGTCAGATCGAGCAACCGATCCCAGGCGATCGGCTTGGTCAGGGAGTCGAGCGCACCCACATCCAGCGCCATAGGCTTGTTTTCGACGATGCTGACCATGATCACCGGAATGTCTTTTAGTTCGGGGTCCTCCTTCAAGGCCTTAAGCACCGACCAGCCATCCATCTCCGGCATCATAATATCCAGCGTGATCAGATCCGGCCTGAGCTGCCGCGCCAGTTCGATTCCGGCCTTGCCATTGGTGGCCGACACCGGACGAAACCCCTCACGCTGATAGACGCGCGCCATGAGATCCAGCACATTGGGATCATCATCGATCGTCAACACGGTTGAGATACGCTTGCGGCGTTCATCACCCTGCATGCGCCGCATCACCTCGTCCGGCAGCCGCACGCTCTTCGGGTCGGGGCCGGCATTCACCAGACAGTAAGTAGCCGGTGCTATGCCAAGGGGTTGGTCGAGCGACAGCGGCAACCACACCCCGAATGTCGCCCCGTGTCCGGCCTCACTTTCCACCCAGATTTCACCCTGCATCATTTCGCACAAATGCCGACACAGTGACAGACCCAGGCCGGTGCCGCCGTATTTTCGTGTGGTCGAGGTATCCACCTGCTGGAAGGGTACAAACAGCATGTCGATATCTTCGGCACTCAGGCCAATCCCCGAATCAGTCACTAGCAGCTCAAGGCCATCGATGTCATTGCGGGCCTGCGGTTTCACGGAAAGCACAATCTCGCCGTGATCAGTGAACTTGATGGCGTTACTGAGCAGATTAAACAGGATCTGCCGCACCCTGGTGACATCCCCCCGCATCGGCGGGATCGAATTAACTCCCTCGATGCGAATCACATTGCCGTTTTTCAGCATCATTGGCTGTACGGTCATCACCACGACATTGACGATTTCATGAAAATGAAAGGCCTCAAGATGTAACTCCATCTTGCCCGCCTCGATTTTCGATATATCCAGCACCTCATTAATCAGCACCAGTAGATGGCGTCCCGCCTGATTGATCCTTTCCAGATCCTTGGCATATTCCGCATGCCCCTTGGCGCAGACCTCCTCTCCCAGAATCTCGCTGTAACCCAGAATGGCGTTTAACGGCGTACGCAATTCATGACTCATATTGGCGAGGAACACGCTTTTGGCGCGATTGGCATCCAGCGCCTCATCACGCAGAGACAGCAGTGCAACCTCGGCATCTTTTCGGCGCTCCATCTCTTGCGCCAGCTTGTCATTCGTCACAGTCACTTCATCAATGCGTTTTGCGGCACGCATCAAGTGCTGAAATTCGGCGGCCATCCATGACGGAATCGGTATCTCTGTATTGGCCGCACCCGGTTGCAGGCGTTGCTGCACCAGATTCAAGGGCCGAATAACCAGAATGCGCAGCCACAACAATAGCGCGCCGACCATTATCAGCAGCACCACAAAAACGGTAGCGCGCACACCCGCCACAACGGACTCCGTCAGCGCGTAGCTGTCACTGGCATCCCAGCCCGCCTGCAGGACACCCAGCGAGACACCCTCATGTGCCAATGCAAGGACAAGGGGAACGTGTTTATTGGTCTCCGCGCCGGGGCGACGCCAGCCGATGATGCGCTGGCCATCCGCACCAACGATCTCCAGTTGATCAACATGCGGCACCAGACGCGTGAACTCGCCCAACAGTTTATTCAAGACCAGTTGTTGCGGGCCTTCTGCTGGGGCCGTCGCTGCCGCCGCCTCTGGCCACAACAGAATCTCCACCACGCCATCCCGCAATAACAACAACTGCTGTTCAATCTGGATCTGGGCTCTGGCCAAAAGCTGGGTAGATTCCCGTGCATGGATGAACTCACCGGCCGCATAGGCAATCAGCCCTGCCAGCAACAACAGGACAAACCCCAGCTGCGCCCAGAGCGGCATCGGTTGGCGTCGTCGCGGAGCGGTTTGCGAAGCTGAAGGGTTCGGTTTTGTCACAATATTCGATCCAATCAATACTCCTAAGCACTACGCAGAAAACCCGATTTATGCAATTCCGAAAGCAATCCCAAAAACATAACTGAAACAACATACGTCACGTTGTTGATGATCGACTAGCCCGACGCAGATACCGGCCAGTGGCTGGATGATGCCAGACGGGCGAATTCCTCTGCCGACACCGGTCGCGAGATAAAATAGCCCTGCGCAATGTCGCAGTTGAGCGAGCGCAGGAAATCCCAGGTCTTCTGATCAGCAACACCTTCGGCAACAGTCTTTAGCCCCAGGTTATGCGCAAGGTCGATGGTCGCCTTCACAATCACCTCGTCATTCTCGTCCTCGATCATTTCCATGACGAAGGACTTATCAATCTTCAGCTCACTGACGGGCAACTGTTTCAGATAGCTTAATGAGGAATAGCCTGTGCCAAAGTCATCAACCGAGAGGGCGATCCCCATCATATCGAGTGTCTCGAGTATCTCTCGCGCACGAATCGGATTTGACATGATGTCGCCTTCCGTGATTTCCAGCGTGAGGCACGATGGCGGCATATGATGTTCATCAATCAGGCGCCGGACCTGATCAAGCAATGCCGCATCATGCAGATTGTGCACGGACAGGTTCACGGCCACATTGAATTCAGGCCAGATGCTCCGCCATTCCAGACACTGCTGCACGGCCATGTCCAGCACCCAGGTAGTCAGCGGTTTGATCAGGCCTGTTTGCTCCGCCAGGGGAATAAATTCATCCGGTTCAATGCAACCCCGCTGGGGATGATTCCAACGCAACAGGGCCTCGGCACCGATAATTTCCCGGGTCGAAAAATCCACCTTGGGCTGATAGACAATATCCAGCGAGCATTCCTCGATCGCCGTCCTGAACTCGGTCATCAGGGCCAGACGACCAACGCTGTGCGTATCCTTGTCGGGGTCGTAAACACTGAACCCCAGATTGTTGCGTTTGGCGATATACATGGCGACATCAGCACGCTGCACAAGAATGTTGACGTCATCACCGTGCGTGGGACATTCCACCAGCCCCATGCTGATCCCCAGGCTCAGATTATTGCCTTCCACCACGAAGGGGATCTCAAACGCCTCAACCACCTTTTGTGAAATGTGCCTGGCCTGCTCAAGGGACGTCTCGGGCAACAAGATGGCAAACTCATCACCCCCAAGCCGCGCCACGCTGTCGGTTTTTCGGAAGGTACGGAACAGACGTGTCGCAGCCTGTTGCAACACAATATCACCCACATGGTGCCCCAGGGTGTCGTTAATCTCCTTAAAGTGATTCAGGTCACTCATGATTAACACCAGGGATTTTTTATTACGTCCGACCCGTAATATCTCCTGTTGCAGACGATTGTTCAGCAGTTTTCGATTCGGCAGCTCTGTCAGGGGATCGTGCAGGGCCTGATATTCCAGCGCTGCCGTTTCTGATTCAACGGCATCCGCCAAACGATTGAAATTGCGCTCCAGAATATCGATCTCATCCCCGCCACTCTCTTCCGGAGCTTCGTCATGATTGATGTGTTTTGAAAACTTCACGACATAGCTGGTAAATTTCTGTAGCCGACGTGTCACCAGATACATGATCAGTACAAAGGACACGATAAACGCCAGCGCCGTCATTCCACGCACCATCCGCTCTTCGGAGATTACTTCCCGGGTGAGCATTTTCATCTCGGCCATAGACACGAATGAGGCCAGCTCAATAATAATATCGGTCGCACCATAGTCGAAAAAACCCTGGCCGATCATCAAATAGCCGCTCTTCAGATCACCCAGATAATTGCCGGCCTGGATAAGCGCGGGATTACTGCTTACCAGTATTAGTGGATCATGTTCTGCCAACAGGGCGATCGCACTCTGATCCGACAACAGGGAGCCTTGCGAGGCAATGAGGAACTGCTCATCCAGCGGTGAAGCCAGCACAAGTGTCGCTACAGCCTTGCCGGTTTTATCCAAAATCTTTTCCGAGGCGACCAGATAGGGCGCATTGTCAATTTTCGTCAGATATCCTTGATCATGACTTAGCCGCAGCAACATGTTATCCGGCCGTAACAACTTATCGGGCAGACCTTCCTTACTCGCCTGATAAACTTCACGCACATGATTATCGGTGTCCAGCAACAACAAATAGCGAGGCTGTAGAAAATTTCGCATAACCGAAAGCCGCGGCAACCAGCTGGGCGGCCGGCTGTAATATTTAATGTCCTTGGTCACAGCGGGTTTGGTGGCCCAGTCGGTATTCTCGATATAGTCGTGCAGATGGGAAGTGGTAACGAATAGCTTTACGGCGGTGTGGTGTCCTTTTACATAACGGTCAAACATGATCCGCTGCTTTTCCGCCTCGCGACTCAGGCGTTCGGATAGTTTTTCGCGAAACACCTCGCTGAGCACCGAGGTCTGCACCGCATCGGACAGCGCCCATACCACTACGCCAACCACTGCCGTCAACAGCAGCATCTTAAGGGTCAGCGAACAATTCCGCAGGGACACCATCAGGCCTCGCACAAATTCACCGTCATTGGTTAATGGCCATGATGGCTCATGTCGGTTGCCGCAGCATCCATTCCCGGCTCACCCACCAACTCATCGCCCAGGAATTTCCAACCTGCCGCCTTTAATCGTGATACCGGAATAAAGCCGATCTCCGCATGCACCTTTTCCACGTGCTGGCGCAGGTAGTTGATCAGTTTAATGGCCTCATCATTGATCTTATTTTTGGTGGTCCAGGCAGAGAGGCTATAACTGCGGTACAACGGATATTTTCCGGTTAATACATAATCAATATCCGAAGGCGAATGCCCATCAATATCCAGCACCTTCACATCGCCCTTGTCCTGATAGACGTCCAGCATCAGTGGGGTCTCCCAGCCAATACTGCTGGCACTGCGGGACACCTGCGAGATCATGTCCCCGATCACACCCACCTCAAACAGACGGGGGCTGAATTCATCCTCGTTTTTCAATAAGGCGCGCCAATGCCCGGGGCGGGTTTTACAGTGCAGGCGTCCCACCGGTTTGATGAGCTGATTGACGCCGGGAGAGATCTCCGACCAGTTGGAGATCTGGCCCGCGAAGATCTCTTTGGCCTGTGCTGTGGTCACATTCTGCAGGGGGTTATCGGGATGGACCACCAGGGCAATCGGCGAGATACCAATCGAATAAAATTTCAGACCTGGCAGGCGGTCATCTGCACCTACGGGACAGCAGAAGGAACCGACATCCACCTTTTTCTTCAGCAGACGCCCGGAGGTGATTCCGCAGGTGCCATGCTCCACGACGATATTGAGCTTGTGTTCCCTGGCATATTGGGCGATGAGGTCGTTAAACAGGGGATGGCTCTGTTGCCCCAGCGAGAGGACCAGATCGGCGTCCTGGTATTTCGGCAGATGCTGAATGGGCCTTTCTGACCACCCCTCCGGCACCGGTGTCAGGACCGCCGGATCACTAAACTTGCCCTCATGGGAGTGATGCGCGTGGTGGTCGGGGACCTCCGCCAACGCCTGCCCTGCCCACAGGCAGACCACACCGAAACCTATCAGCAGATGCGCCTTCCAGACAACAGACAACTTATCGAACAACATCGCGGTCTCCCTGAAAAATCTAAATAATCCATTCAAATCAAATGGTTGAACATTACCTGTCGGATGATACGCAGTTCGCTCCGCCGCCCAGGCCTCTATCACTACTAATTCGGCCTGTGGTGGTGGATTCTGTAGCTAAAGTCTGGTTTTTTTTGCGGAATTTCCGCCCATTGTCCGGCTGCCGGCCCTTGCACCCCGACATGCCCTGTGGCCCTTCCGCCCCGCAACTTGAATGGTTTCTACTAACCCTTTAGTATCGGCCGCGGCGCCCTGGTGGCGCCTTTATTTTGTGGCGAGGCCATAAAAAAATACCGAAGCAACGAGCAAGAGAAGCGAACCATGGGTCACTCCACCGAAAAAATGAACAGCAAGGAACTGGGCCTGGTACTGGGCCAGCAGATCCTCGGCGTCGACGACCTGCACTATGGGCTGTGGGAGGATGATCTGCCGCTGGGATTTTCCAATCTGGCGGCGGCCCAGCAGCGCTACACGGACCTGATCATCCAGGCCCTGCCCTCCGCCGAGGGCGGTGACACCCGGGTGATCGACATTGGCTGTGGCACCGGCCATATTCTCAGCCAGCTGCTCGAGCGGGGATTTGTGGCGGATGGACTGGTACCCGCCCCCAAGCTGGCCGAACAGGTGCGCCGACGACTGGCTGAACATGCCGAGCGGTCGGCCCGGCTGTTCGAGACCACCTTCGAGCAGTTCCCCGTCGAGGAGCGCCGCGCCTATTACGATGCCGCGCTATTCAGTGAAAGTTACCAGTACATTCCCATGTCCGCCTCGTTCCCCATTCTGGCGCAGATTCTCAAACCCGGCGGCACGGTAGTGATTTGTGATTTCTTCAAAACCGAACACGCCGGCGATGGCCTGCCCGGCGACAGAAGCTTCGGCGGCGGCCACAAAATGGCACAGTTTTATCGCGAACTGGAGAAACACCCGTTCACACTACTGCGCGATGAAGATATCACCCACAAGGTCAGTCCTAACATTAAGTTGCTGGATGAGACGCTGATGTTACGGCTGCTGCCCGCCGGCCAGACCCTTAACCGTTATCTGACCGACAACTATCCGCTGAGCTGGAAGGCCATCAAGGGGATATTCACCCTGCTGCTGGGGAAAAAGATCGCTCGGCAAAAACACAAATACTTCGCGGGCAACCGCACCCAGGCCGTGTTTGAGCGCTACAAGACCTATCGGCTGCTGGTATTGAAACGCGATGAGTAGCCTCCCCCTGCCCGCCGACCTCCAGCGCGTGGTGCAGACCGCGCTGGCCGAAGACGTCGGCAGCGGGGACATTACCGCCGCCTTGATTCCGCCGCAGACCCAGTCCCGCGCGCACATCATCAGTCGCGAGGATGCGGTGCTGTGCGGCACGGCCTGGGTCGATGAGGTGTTTCGGCAACTGGATCAACAGATCCGCATCGACTGGCAGGCCAGGGACGGGGACGCCATTGTCGCCGATCAGGTGCTCTGCATCCTCAGCGGCAATGCACGCCAGTTGCTGACCGGCGAACGCACCGCACTGAATTTCCTGCAGACGCTCTCGGCCACCGCGACCCAGACCCGGCAATTTGTCCGCGCCATCGACGATACCGACACCCGCGTGCTGGATACCCGCAAAACCCTGCCCGGCCTGCGCAGCGCGCAAAAATACGCGGTGCGCTGCGGCGGCGGCCACAACCACCGCTTCGGCCTGTTTGATGCCTTCCTCATCAAGGAAAATCACATCCTCGCGGTCGGCTCGATCGGCGCCGCGGTGCAGTCCGCCCGGGCACAACAGCCTGGCACCAAGGTCGAGGTCGAGGTGGAGAATCTGGAGGAGCTGCAGCAGGCGCTGGATGCGGGTGTCGACCAGATCCTGCTGGACAACATGAACCTGCCCCGGCTGCGGGAGGCCGTGGCGCTGAACAACGGCCAGACCCTGTTGGAGGCCTCGGGCGGGGTCAGCCTTGAGACCATCCGCGACATCGCCCACACCGGCGTGGACTATATCTCCATCGGCAGCCTCAGCAAGGACATCCGCGCCATCGACCTCTCCATGCGGCTGCTGGACTGAGCGCCTGCGCACTATCACCCGAGCATATAAACGCTCCCGCCAGCAGCACCGCGCTGCAGAAAAAATACCCCTGAAATGGCGATCACATCCCCATATCCATTGGCCGAAAAAGCTTCCGCTGTGCTAAAGTGCGCGCTGACTTCAAGAGGAATGACTACTATGAAACACCTACCAATACTCGCCCTCTGCGCCGCAATGATTGCCCTGGCGGGCTGTTCGGAATCCAGCGATGCGCCCAGCCAGGATGCACAGACAGCGTCCCCAGCTCCAACCCAGGTCGCACCCCAGGCGCCAGCACTCAACGCCCAGCAGCAGGCGGCCATTGATGAGGCCAAGGGCATGCCCAAACAGGGTGTGGTGAAAGAGATGATGCACGCCGCCGGCTACACCTACATGAACGTCGACACCGGTAACGGCAAAAACGTGTGGATCGCCGCGACAATGATGCGCGTCAAGCCGGAAAATACCGTGCAATGGGCCGATGCCGCCGTGATGCACAACTTCAACAGCTCCAGTCTGCATCGCACCTTTGACGAGATTCTGTTTGTCTCCAACGCCGCAGTGGTGCAGTAAAACACGCCCACCGACGAACGACAGCACCGGCCGGGGAGCCTTTCGCAGGCTCCCCTTTTTTATGCCCGGCGTTTACAATTCTCCCCCACACTCCAAGAGACCACCCGCCCCATGCGCACATCCCAGTTCCTGCTCGCCACCGAAAAAGAGACCCCTGCCGATGCAGAGATCATTAGTCACCAGTTAATGCTGCGCGCAGGCATGATCCGCAAGCTGGCCGCCGGCCTGTACACCTGGCTGCCGATGGGGCTGCGGGTGCTACGCAAAGTGGAAGGCATCGTGCGCGAGGAGATGGATCGCGCCGGCGCGCAGGAGCTGCTGATGCCCGCCGTGCAACCGGCCGAGCTATGGCAGGAATCGGGGCGCTGGGAACAGTATGGCGGCGAGCTGCTGCGCCTGCGCGACCGTCACCAGCGCGAATTCTGTTTCGGCCCCACCCACGAAGAGGTCATCACCGATCTCTGTCGCCGTGAACTGCGCAGCTACAAACAACTGCCCGCCAATTTTTACCAGATCCAGACCAAGTTTCGCGACGAGACCCGACCGCGCTTCGGGGTGATGCGGGCCCGCGAATTCCTGATGAAGGACGCCTACTCCTTCCATGCCACCGAGGCCTCGTTGCAGGAGACCTATGAGGTCATGTTCGCCGCCTATAGCAATATCTTCACCCGGCTGGGGCTGGAATTCCGTCCCGTACAGGCGGACACCGGCTCCATCGGCGGCAACGCCTCACATGAATTCCATGTGCTGGCGGAGTCCGGCGAGGATGCTATTGCCTTCTCCAGCGAGAGCGATTACGCGGCTAATGTGGAGCTGGCCGAGGCCCTGGCCCCGGCCGGTGAGCGTCCGGCCCCCACGGCCGAGCTGACCCTGGTGGAGACCCCCAAGGCCAAAACCATCGACGAGCTGGTGAGCCAGTTTGCCCTGCCCATCGAGAAAACCGTCAAGACCCTGGTGGTGCATGCCAGCGAGGGCGCCGAGTGCCCGCTGCTGGCCCTGCTGGTGCGCGGCGACCACGAGCTCAACGCCATCAAGGCGGAAAAACTGCCGCAGGTTGCCAGCCCCCTGGAGTTCGCCAGCGAGGAAGCCATCCGCGCCGCCATCGGCGCCGGCCCGGGCTCGCTGGGCCCGATGAACCTGCCGATCCCCTGCCTCGCCGACCGCAGCGTGGCGGCCATGAGCGACTTCAGCGCCGGCGCCAACATCGATGACCGCCACTATTTCGGCATCAACTGGCAACGCGACCTGCCCCTGCCCGAGGTCGCCGACCTGCGCAGCGTGGTCGAGGGTGATCCCAGCCCCGACGGTCATGGCACGCTCTCCATCAAGCGCGGCATCGAGGTAGGTCACATCTTCCAGTTAGGCCAGAAATACGCCGAGGCCATGAAGGCCACGGTGCTGGATGAAAATGGCAAGGCCACGGTGATGACCATGGGCTGTTACGGTATCGGCGTATCCCGTGTGGTGGCCGCTGCTATCGAGCAGAACAACGATGAGCGGGGCATCGTCTGGCCCGCGGCCATTGCCCCCTTTCAGGTGGCCCTGGTGCCGATGAACCTGCACAAGTCACAACGGGTGCGTGAGGCCGCGGAGCAGCTATACACCGAACTGCGGGCCGCCGGCTTTGAGGTGCTGCTGGATGATCGCAAGGAACGCCCTGGGGTGATGTTTGCCGATATGGAGCTGGTGGGCATTCCCCATCGCCTGGTACTGGGCGAGCGTGGGCTGGATGCCGGCAGCATCGAATACAAGGGCCGCAGCGACGCCGACAGCCAGGATGTCGAGCTCGCCGCTGTGATCCATTTCCTCAAGGAAAAGAGCACTCCGTCGACATAAACACCATGCCCTTTCTGCCCTCCTCTCCGTCATGCCACATCGCCCCACAGGCGTTGCTAGTGTTGGCGCTGACGCTGGTCCCAGGCCTCTCGCCGGCGGCCACCCAGGAGCGGCCCGACGCCAACCTGCGGGAGGTGCTGGAAAAGGCCATCGGCGAATCCGACAGCTTCAGCGACCGCTTCGAGGCCGAGGTCTGGCTGATGGATATGTCCACCCGGCTCAAGTCGCGGGTGCCGGATGACGCCGAACGGCTCGAGCTGCTGAAGAATATTCACTATGAGGCCACGCGGGCCGAGCTGGCCCCGGAGCTGGTACTGGCGGTCATCAACGTCGAGAGTAACTTCAACCGTTGGGCCATCTCCCGGGTCGGCGCCCAGGGCCTGATGCAGATCATGCCTTTCTGGCTCAAGGAGATCCCCCAGGCCGGCGACAACCTGTTCGACACCCGCACCAATCTGCGCTTTGGCTGCACCATCCTCAAACACTACCTGCAACGGGAGAAAGGCGATTTCCAGCGCGCCCTGGCCCGCTACAACGGCAGCCTCGGCAAGGAATGGTATCCCAACCGCGTATTCAATACCCTGCGCGACCGCTGGTTCCGATCCCGTTAGGTCTCCAATCACAGATCCATGGATGGAGGTCAGGGATACAACAGCACACCAGGAGGCGCCATTGCGGCGCCCTCCTGCCCATGACGTCAGTGAATGCGATAGGCCGCGTGACAGGCCACACAGGCGGCAGTGACCTCCTGCAAGGCGGCATACGCCCGCAACACATCACCTTCCTGCGCCTGCAGGGCAAACCGGCTCGCCGCACGATGCATGTCCGTGCCGGCCTGGCGCATCGCCTCCGGCATAAACCGGGTAAGATGTTCCGCGCCGTGCTTGTCCAGTGAACTCATGCCCAGGGCCTGCTCGGCGGTATCTGCGGCCCGCTCAAGTTCACCGGCGGACAGCTGCAGCAAGATGCGGTTGATGGCCTCCAGGTGGTCACGCATATTGGCGAGCATATGCGCCTGCATCATCTCCGGTAGCTCTATCTTCTGACGGCTGTCCGCTTGTGCCCAGCTGAACGACGACATCACCAGCAACAGCAGCAGGGCCACGCAGACCCCTATTCCCGTTTTCATTCCCGTTTTCATTCCCATTTTAATAGACCCATCCCCTGTCTCGTCCGACAGCGGTCATCCGTTATTCCAGTAGCTCGGTATCCTCGTGGGCATAGGCCGGCGCGCAACAACACAATATCTTCAGTTCGACATCGCCGGTATTCTCGATCCGGTGTGGCGTGCCCGGCGGGATACAGACCGTATCGCCCGCACAAACCGCAAAGCTTTCCGCCGCCAGGGTCATCAGGCCATGGCCGGCGGTAATATGATAGAGCTCTTCACTGCGATGGTGCCGATGCAGGCTGGTCGACTGGCCGGCCGTCACCGTCGCCTCCGCCAGGCTCTGCCGCTCCGCGCCCAGCGCGGCGGCATGCTGCGCGGGGTGCAGCAGCTCGCGGATAACGGAACCGTCCCGGGTCACGTAGGGAGTGGCCGCCTGATAGCGCGTTTTCAAGCTATGCTCCATAACCCGTACATCCCCCCTCGCCACCCGGTTACTCCACACTGAAGCCTGGCGTAAAGGCACAATCTACCGGCACACAACTCACGCGGGTGACGCTTGCCTGTGGTGGACCCTTGGCCAGCCAGGCGCACAGCTCATCCAGTGCGGTTTTATCAGCGCAGGCCAGCACCTCGACCGAACCATCCTCCAGATTCCGGGCATAACCAGAAATACCGCGCCGTTCGGCCTCATGCCGGGCAGAGGCGCGATAAAACACACCCTGCACATGGCCGGATACCGTACAGCGCAGACACGCCACTAAAAACTCACCTTCGCCGGCAGGCCCGCACGCAGCAGGGTTTTGCCCGAAGCAAACATCACGTCGACCGCATATTCTGTGGCGCCCGGTGCTATGGGCTCCAGCGCAATATGCGCCACCTGCCCCGTATAGGATTTTCCGGCCACGCTCACCGTCGCCTTACTCCCCTTTTGCAGCGAAGACAGGCGTTTGGCCGATACCGCGGTGCGCGCCAGCATGGCGCCGGCCTCGGCCAGCTCGAACAGCGGTGTCGCCTGCAGGCGGCTGACGATGGTCTGCCCGACCGCAACGTCGCGGCTGATGACCCAGGCGTCAAATGGAGCCGTTAGAGTTGCGTATTCCAGATCCAGCTCAGCCTGCAGCAGGCTGGCCCTGGTCATCTGCAGGTTGGCCTCGGCGGCATCGCGCTGGATGACCGCGACCTCCAGCTCATGGTTCGACAGCAGGGTGCGATCGTACAGTTCCTGTGTGCGCTGCAGTTCACGCCCGGCCTCCGCCAGATCATTTTCCGCCCGCTTGAGCGCCGCCCGCTGGGCCAGCACGTCGGCCTGCTGACTTCGACGATCGAGGCTCATCAGGACGCTGCCGCGTTTCACAAAGTCGCCGACACCGGCATTCACCGCCACCACCACACCGGATGTCGGCGTGCCCAGCGGGGTCTTATTGGCCCACAACACCGTTGCCTCCAGCTCTTCCGCATTCACCACGCCTGAAAAGATCGGGCCCAGCATCAGCAGCAAGGCATAACGCCAGCGGTGACTCTTTTTACGAGTGGCGGTGTGCTGCGGTGGCGTGGTCGAAAAAGGGACGGCGGGTATCATGGGTTTTTCTCCACTTGAGCTGATGACACAGCAGATGGGGTAGCGGAATGTTCGGCAAACACCGTTCGGCCCAACAGGGCTTCCAGTCGCGCCCAGGCCAGGCCCATCATAAGATCCGTTTTCATCATCTGGTAACGCGCGGCGGTGGTTTTGACCATCGCATCACCCAGATCAGACTTCACTTCCATTTCATACAGCGCGCGGCTGCGGTCCAGATAGAGATCACGAAACTCGGTCTCGGCCTGTACCTGATCACGCGTCACCTTTAATGACTGCAACTCGCCCCAGGTCTCCATGATGGCCTGACGGATGTCCCGCCGCTGCTGCTCCAGCTCGGCACGGGCGGCCGCCACTTCGGCACGGCGTTTGGCGCGCTCGGCCTGACTGCGCCCACCCGTGGTCAAGGGCACGTCCACCGACACCCCCGCACGCCAGTTGTCGTTTGAGCCCAGTTCCCGGGAATAACGCGACACCTCGGCGCTGCCCAGCAGGGTCGGATTATCGCTGGCGCTGGCGGCATCCAACTGTGCCGTCGCCGCCTCCACACGCAGCCGATAGGCCGCTAACAGCGGATTATTTTCCTCGGCCTCGGACAGCCAGGCCTGGGTATCGTCCGGAATGGCACGCTGCAGGATATCCAGCTTCGGCTCCTCCAGATCACGCGGCAACCGGCCCGGGCGGTTCAGCACATTCGCCAGCTGGGCACGGGTTGTGCGCTGTGCCACGCTGCTGCGATAACGTCGCACCCGCGACTCCTGATACTGACTGCGCTGCTCCAGCAACTCGATGTCCGACAACTGGCCCAGCTCATTGCGCTGACTGGCGCGATCGGCACGCACATAGAACATCGACATATCCTCGTTGTCACGCGCATAGGCCTGGTCGGCCAGCAGCACATCAAAATAGGCGGCCAGAATCGCCAGCCGATGACGATTTTCGGCCTCCCGATAACGCTGCTCAACGCTCAGCGTCGCAGCCTCGCCCGCCGCCAGCTGCGCCGCACTACGCCCGAAGTCATACAGCACCTTATCGACATAAAGACTGAGGCTGTGATCATCCTGCGACTGATCCGGGGCGATGGCGGGAGGCTCAACCCAGCGCAGGCGTGCAGCAATCCCGCTCTGCAGGCCGGTCTGTGCCTCGGTCGCAGCCACAGAGGCGCGCTGCTGGTCAATCCGGGCGACCGCTATTTGCAGTTGTGGGTGTTCATGAGAGGCCTGGGACAGTGCGTAGTCAAGGCTTAATATGTCGGGCCAGTCCTCTGGCTCAGCGGCCTGCGCGATGAACGGCAGACACAACAGCGCCAGCAGAATGCCGGCGGGCCGGCGGCAGCAGCCGTTAACGCTATCGCTCACCGCCTTGCGCGCAACACCATACAGCAAGCTCATTGCGCCTGTGACGCGGCCTTGGCCTGCTGCCGTTTATATTTGGTGAAGGGCATCTGTTTATAGATTCCCTGGGTCACGTAGTCACCCAGCAACAGGAACTCATCCACCCCCGAGGTTGCCCCGGTATAACGCACAATTTGCTTACCCTCGAGATCATAAAAGGCGAACACGGGGGTGGCCCGTACGCGGTTATCCTTCGCGGAAAACACCTTTTGCGTGGTGACCTGACCATCGAAATCGGTCATTTCCACGTCACCTTCGATATCGATATGGAAGTTCAGGAAATGCTCGCGAAAAAAGGCCTGCACCTCGGGCTGATTCAGCACCTGGGTCTTCATGCGATGGCAGAACGGACATTCGTCCAGCTCAAAGAACAGTAAGATTCCCTTCTTGCCCTCGGCACGGGCCTTTTCCAGTTCCTCCGGAAACTGCCCCCAGGTGCTATGAAAGAAATAGGTATAGGGATCCTTGCCGACGGCCGCCTGTACGGAACCCGTCCAGGCCAACATCCCGGCCACCGACAGGAGCAGCATCAGGCAATAACGACAGTATAGAAGTTTCATCATCTCAACAGGCTCACAGTCAGTTTTGGTGCCGGTCATATTGCGGCCAAGCCGGGAACACACATGCAGGTCAATCAAGCCGTTATGACATTACGGCACTTGCTGCTCCTGTTGTTGCTCTGGCTGTTGTTCCGGTTGTTGATCCGCTTGTTGTGCAGCGGATTGTTCCGATTGCTGGGCAATGAAATCATTAATCAGCTTTGCCGTCACAGGCCCCACCTGACGGGCAACCACCTCACCCGATGGCGACACCATATAGGTGGTCGGCAGGCCGGGGATGGGCCCAAGTTCGGACGCGGGGCCCGGACTGGTGCGCAGCACAGGGTAATTCATAAAGTATTCCTCGGAGAACTGTTTCAGACCATTGAGACTGATATCCTCAAAATTGATTCCCAGCACCACGGCATCTCGGTCTTTGTGGTCTTCATGAAAATCCACCAGCTCCGGGATCTCCGTAAGGCAAGGGGGGCACCAGGTCGCCCAGTAATTCACCACCACCCATTTTCCGCGGTAGTCCGATAATTTGTGTTTCGCCCCCTTCATGTCGAGCAGCTCAAACTCGACAGGTTCGGCCTGGGCATTGGCGGTCAGCAGCAGTACGGTCAGCAAACACAAGACACCTGCCCTTGCACGGTAAAAAACGCTCATATTGGTGCTGACTCCTCGATTAAATGCCAGGCAAAATAGTGCCTGAATGTGCCTAGCTATGACAACCACTTCCGGCGAGTGTTCACCCCATCACACCATCTTGGATGCTAAGTGGAGTATCAGACAGAGAAAGTACGACGGGAAGGCGGAATCGCTCCCGTGATGGTTATGCATCCGCTACGGCATCAATAATGCCGTAATTCATGGCCAGTCGCGCCAGATCGACGTCGCTGCCCACTTTCAGTTTTTCATACAGCCGGTGACGATAGGTACTGACGGTCTTGGGACTCAGGCACAGCTTGTCAGAGATCACCTGTAAACGTTGGCCCTGGGTCAGCATTAGCATCACCTGCATTTCACGCGGAGAGAGGGCATCAAAGGGGGACAGGTCGCCGCCCGGGATCATCTTCAGGGCCAGGGTCTGGGCGATGTCGGCGCCAATGTAACGTTCACCGGCATGCACGGCCTTGATGGCCGCAACGATCTCGTCTACGGCGCAGCCCTTGGTGAGATAACCGCTGGCGCCTGCCTTCATCATGCGGCTGGGAAAGGGTTCCTCCGCATGCACCGATACCACAATGACCTTTAGTCGGGGATCATGCTGCACAAGTTTGCGGGTGGCCTCGAGGCCACCGATGCCGGGCATGCTGACGTCCATCAGCAGGACGTCGGGCGATTTTTCGCGCACCACATCCAGTGCCTCTTCACCACTGGCGGCCTCGCCCACGACGCGAATACCGGGGGCATCGTTCAAAATCCGGGTAATCCCTGTTCGAACCAACTCGTGGTCGTCCACGACCATCACTTTAATCATCCGACTCGCCACCCCTCCCGGAACCGCACCGACACAGCATGGGCCGTGTTGCCCTACACAGTGTAGGAAAATGCCTACAGGATGCAAGCATTATATTGTCGTCAGGTTATATAAGACCATGCTTATATTCTTAAATCCTATATGCGCCCCGAAACGAACAGCGCCTCTGCCAGCGACAGGCGAGCGGGTGTGCCCACGTCGAGCCACACACCGGGGTGATATTCCCCACTCACCTGCCCCTGCTGCATCGCCTGACAGAGTAGCGGCGCCAACGGAAAGACGCCGGGGCTACAGTGCGCAAACAGGCCTGGACGATAAATACCGATACCACTAAAAGTGAGCCGTGGCTCGCCCGCCGCTGTGACTTTGCCACCCTGCAACACAAAATCCCCCTGCGGATGGTGTGCCGGGTTTGGCACCAGCACCAGATGCGCCAGACCGGAGATCTGACGTGGCAAGCGGGAAAAATCCACATCGGTCACCACATCGGCATTGATGACCAGAAACGGCGCATCGCTCTCTGGTGCACTCAGCAGGGGCAAGGCGCGATAAATCCCGCCTCCGGTTTCCAGCCCGCTCTCGCCCTCTGCCGAATAGACGATGCTCACCCCAAACGCCGCACCGTTGCCCAGCGTCTGCTCGATCTGCTGCCCGAGCCAAGCGTGATTGATGACGATCTCAGTGAAACCGGCGCGCTGCAAGGCCTCGATATGCCACTGAATGAGGGGCTTGCCGGCCACCGGCAGCAACGGTTTGGGCAGACGATCGGTCAGCGGCCGCATGCGTTCACCCCGTCCGGCGGCAAGGATCATCGCCTTCATTGGGAGGGGCTGCTGCAAATCATGGCCCGCGCCGGCATGGTGGCCTCATCGGGGCAGGGCCTCGAGCAGCAGCCGTAGCGGCTTCAACTCGGGGTAACGGGCTGAGACATCACGCACATAATTCAAGGTGCGGGGGATATCATTGAGATAACCCGGCTTGCCATCCCGCAGGCACAAGCGGGCAAAAATCCCCACCGCCTTCAGGTGGCGTTGCACTCCCATCCAGTCAAACCAGCACAAATAGGTCGCATCGGATTGCCGGGCGATGAGCCCCTCCCTCGCCGCACGGTGCAGGTAATCCAGTGCCCAGGCCTCCACCCGGGAACGCGGCCAGGCGATATAACAATCGCGCAACAGCGACACCAGATCGTAGGTGACCGGGCCGATCACCGCATCCTGAAAATCCAGAATGCCCGGGTTATCGGTAATGGTGCGCATCAAGTTGCGTGAATGATAATCGCGATGCACGAATACCTGGGGTTGCGCCAGGGCGGCATCGGCAAGCTGCTGAAAGATCGCCTCGAGGTCAGACCATTGCGTCGCAGAAAACGGCGCCTTGCAGTATTGATCACAATACCAGTCACGGAACAGGCCCATCTCCCGCAGCAGCAGGCCATGGTCGTAGGCCGGCAGCAACGTGCTGTCACGGGGAGCGTCCCGTTGCATGGTCAACAGGGCATCCAGGGCGTCGGCGTACAGGGCATCGACATTGTGCTCGTCGAGGACATCGAGATAGGATTGCACACCCAAATCACTTAGCAGCAAAAATCCCTGCTCGGTATTCTGCGCCAACACCCGGGGAGCATTAAGCCGGAGTTCCGCCAGCAGGTTTGCAATGCGCACAAAGGGCCCCGTCTCTTCCTTGCCAGGCGGGGCATCCATCGCTATCAAGCTCACCAGCTGCGCGTCGGCAGGCTGAGTGGTACCGGGTTTCATCTGGGCGGTATTCAAGGGTCCCGCATGTGATAGTGGAACCTGCAGACGAAAATAGCGGCGAAAGCTTGCATCCGTCGATGCGGGTGTTAACCGAACATCCACGACCGGCCGCGCGTCGCTCGCGTCAGCATTCAACACATCGTGCAACCAGTTGGTCAGTGCATCAAGCCGTTGTGGCATTTACTTTCCCCAGACTCCCGTTTCGCACCGTATCGAACCATGCTGCCAGTGGTAATGCAAACGTCATGCAGCTAGCGGAGTGCCAGTCAGAATGACCGGCTCACGCCCGCCTTGATAATCGACCGGTCATAGCTCCTGAGATCGACGTTTGATTCATTGGTGATGGCCGTGAACTGCATATGCGCCTCCCAGTGCCGGGCAAAGCTGCGACTCAGGCGCACCGACAGGCGCAGCTGGCTGTCTTCCCGACGCTCGGTGATCCCACCATTCAGGATATTGTCATCGTTATATCGACTGTAACGAAAACGCGCGTCCAGCTGCGCTTGCCACTGACCTGCAAAGTCCCACCAACTGCTGGCGCGCAGACTGTGCCGGGTTGGCGAATAACTGATAAAGGGATCGAAGCTGCCGACCCGGTCCTCCCGGGCGTTCAGCTCCAACTGATAGTAGTAACGCAGGCGCAGCGATTCACGACGTTGCTGCAGGCCTATGCGGAATTGTTGCCGCCAGCCATCAAGATAATCAAACACCGCATCGGTGGCCTGGATGCGGCTCAATTTGTAACGCAGGCGCAACTGATTGGTGCTCGACAGGTCTTTAAGCGCGCGCACATCGGCGCTGACAATGCGCTGATAACCACTGCCATCAAAATATATCTCATCCCAGCTACCGCCCAGCCGCACCCTCCAGTCAGCCAGGCGGTCATAGCGTAACACCCGTGCGCTCAACTGAGCGTCATCATTTTGGCTGAGGCTGCCGAACTTCCGCAGGCTGGCCCCCAGTGTCATGCGCACACCGCTGTTGATCGTACCTTTCAGCCAGCGTCCGGCCGACACGGAAACATCCGCTGCAGTATCGCTCTCACTGGTGACGCCAATCAGCTCGTTATTAGCCAGGGCAACATTGCTATCATGGGTGAGGGAACTGGATATCAGCCCCGTCCAGCGCTTATCCTCTCGCCGTCGCTCGTCAACGGAAGCACCCAACCGGTCCAGTGCAATTGCCGACAATTTCCGCAGCTTTTCACTACCGGGATTACGATAGGCCCGACGGAACCAGGCGATCGCTTCGGCCTCATCTTTTTGCTGGTTGGCAATCAGGCCCAGATTAAAATAGGCCAGCTGTTCAAAGCTCGGCACATCCGCAAGCTCGGCAAAGATTTTACGCGCGGACTCATATTGCTGCAGTCGGTAATAACTGACGGCCAGATTGTATTTCAGCGCCAGCGTATCCAGCCCTGCCTGTTCGGCCTGTTTAAAATACTTCAGCGCAGCAGCAGCATCACCCGCAGCCGCGGCCGCAACACCACGCTCAAAATCGTCCTCTCCCGAAGCGGCATATGCGCTAGTGGCCACCGCCAGGCTCAACACAACACACAGACACCAGGGCAAGAGCCGAAGGTTCATTGGCGGCAGCGTCACGCTCGCATCATCTTCACAGGGGGCTTTTCTTGCAGCAACTTTCATAGGGGGCATCAGTTTACAAAAAGCCGCGGCATCATTCATCCTCAATTGTGCTAGCCACCGACTGAAAAAGCCGATCTCAGGCAGGCACAAAAAATCCCTCCCCCCGAAAAGGCAGGAGAGGGATTTCATTCTATCGTGCAGCCGGCTTATCCAGTCTTGTCTGGAGACACCAGACCGCTAAATCTGGGCATCCCGCACAGTGAGTTGCTCGCTGTTATGTTCTTTTTCATGATCATCCTCAAGGTTTTCCGTCTCCCGGGCCTCCTGGTGCTCATCTTCCCGGTCATCACGATCTTCGATGTGTTCATCGCGATCAAGATGTACCTCATGCTCTTCCTCACGCAGGCCATTGGCTTGGCCCGCGGCAGTCTCTTGTTCCCCTGTTTGTTGCTTCTCTTCCGGTTTCCGGGAAGCCGCGGCCTGGGTCAGGCCACCCCCTGCCGGTTCATGAGCGGCCTCGGCGGCGATGGCGGGCAGGCTGAGCTCGTTGTGAATTTGCTGGACATCATCGGTTTCGATGACGCGGATCGTGAGATCGAGATCACCCAGATCCGCCGCGTAACCTATGCCTGCCGACAGGAAAAACGAAACCCCTGCCAATATTATGGTTTGCACCAATCTCAAAATCGTAACTCCTGGTTTTGCATCTTCCGTATGCACATCGCTACAAGCCATTAACCCTACTGTATTTCCTGGCCGACCTTACCCAACTCCTTACCCAACTCCTTACCCAACTCTCTAGCCGACAACGGCCACCCAGCCAGGCCCTGTCCGTGAGGCGTCTGTCGCCTTCGCCTCAAGACCCAGTGTCAGGGTCTTAACCTGGTCCTGGTATTCGATATCGGCCACCAACTCACCGTGGGCAATCTGGGTCGCAATCACGGGCAGGCGCAGCAGGTTATCGCCCTTTTTCAGGCTGGTGGTCCAGCTCAATTCACGGCGACCGGGGTAACCCACCAGGGCCACGTTTTCCGGCAGACGAATGGTAATCCTGGCGCCCTCCAGTGACTGACCGGAATAGAAGGCCAGCTTGATATCCTGCTGCTTGTTCAGCGTGATGGACAATTCAGGCCTGGGGGCCATTTTCGCGGATGCGGTACTGGCGGGTATCACGGCTGCCGTGTTGATGGCGACCGCCTCCTCGGAAACGACCTGCACCGGCGACACCGCCTCGGGAAAGGCGCCAACCACCACCCAAAGCGCCAGCGCGGCGGCCGCGGCGCTGCCAAATCCCAGCATAAAACTGCGTCGCTGCTGGTGTCGCCCGACCCGGTCAGCGCCCGCTGCCGGCCGCTGCTGAGCGGCTGCCTGGGTGGCTGTCTGCACCGTTGCCTGAATGACGGCGGCCCGCAATACGCGATCGGCGAAACCGGCCGAAGGGGCAGGCACAGGCAGCTTTCGTAACGCCATCGTCAAGGCTGCCGTGGCCTCAGCCTCGGCCACAAGCCGGGCCTGACACGCAGGACAGCCTGCCTGATGGGCGTCGAAGCCCGCCTGCTGGTCGGCACTGAGCCCGTCCAGGCCGATAGCGCCGACGTTGATGAGGATGTTGTTAAATTCAGTACAGTTCATAAATATGCCTTGTTGATCATCAACACGCCCGGTGGATCAAAAGTGTTCCCTTATTTCGCATTTGGTCTGCTTTTCCGCACTATTCGCCGCACATACCCACTTAAGAGACCGCTGCGGGATTGATTTCGGCCGATTCCAGCAGTTCGCGCATCCGGGCCCGGGCCCGGTGTATTCGTGATTTCAGCGTCCCCAAGGGTACCTCGAGGATTTTTTCCAGTTCCACCAGGCGATAGCCTTCGATGTCGTGCAGGGTTAGCAATACCCGGTGATCTTCCGACAGCCGCTCAAAAGCGGACTGGATCTGGCCAATCCGCTGGTCTTCGGCCAGATCCTGGGCCGGACAGGCCTCGCCGCTGGCGGAGGTCTCGTAAAACATGATCTCGTCATCGATCAGCTCCAGTGGCGAGCGCTTCTGGCGACGCGTGCCATCGACAAACATGCGATACAGCGAGGTCACCATCCACGGGCGCAGCTTGTCGACCGTTTCAAGCTCTGCACAGCGCGGAAAAAGCTTGAGTAGGAGATCCTGCACCAGATCCTCCGCATCCGCCTGATTACCACAAAAGCGGAAGGCCAGCCGATAAAGATAGGTCAGATGGGGGCGCACCAGCGCGTCAAAACGCGCGGCGGAACCCTGCTTGGTATCGACAGCGTCGAAGGGAAATATTTTCATACCACGGAAGATTTCAGCATCGGCACTAGATTGAGAAACCGTTAAACCTATTATTTGAACGAATAATTGGAACGAATAATTGGGGCGAATAAATGTGGCACTGCGGGCCCATGGCACAGACCACTACGTAGCAGCCTATTGGCACACTAGCCCCTCGCTTCCACAAGGCGCTCAGATTATAACGCCAACCAGCCACGAAAAGTTCCTTATCGGCGATCATCACCCGCTTGGCGTAGGGCGCGCATAGCGCTACAGTGGGCGAAATTACGCGCTGCACACCGCATTTTCCCCTTAACCAAGCCAAAATTATGTCCGCCTCCCACCACAAGCCCGACCCAAGCCGTAGCGAACGCGCCATTCTCATTACCGGCTGCTCCAGTGGCATCGGCCTACACGTCGCACGCGGCCTACACAGGCGCGGCTACCGTGTGATTGCCAGCGCACGCAAGGCCGACGATGTCGTCCGTTTACAACAAGAGGGTTTTGCCGCCATCCCGCTGGATCTGGCGGACCCGGACTCCATTCGCGCCGCCGTCGCGGCCACCCTGGAGATCGCCGGCAACAGGCTATTTGCCCTGTTTAACAATGGCGCCTATGGACAGCCCGGTGCGGTGGAGGATCTCTCCCGCGCGGTACTACGCCAGCAGTTTGAGACAAATGTGTTCGGCACGGTAGAGCTCACCAACCTCCTCATCCCCACACTGCGCAAACAGGGGTATGGGCGAATCATCCAGAACAGCTCGGTCCTCGGCCTCATCTCATTGCCGTATCGCGGCGCGTACAATGCCAGCAAGTTTGCCCTGGAAGGTATCAGCGACACACTACGCCAGGAACTCAGCGGCACGGGCATCTCGGTCTCCCTCATCGAGCCCGGCCCCATTGAAAGCCGGTTTCGAGAGAATGCCTTTGCGGCCTATCAGCAACACATCAACGCTGACAGCAGCGCACACCGTGACACCTATCGCAAGATGGAACAACGGTTGCAGAAACGCGGGGCCGCCGCCCCCTTTACGCTGACGCCTGAGGCAGTGCTCAAAAAGGTGATCCATGCACTGGAATCACCGCGACCCAGGCCGCGTTACTACGTCACCTTTCCCACTTATCTATTTGGTGTACTGCGCCGAATTTTCAGCACGCGGATGCTGGACAGGGTATTGCTCAGGGTGTCCCGCAAGGAAAACCGATAGACGTCCTGCTGCTGATCAGGCAAGCCTCTACGGCAAGGTAAAATAAAACGTGGCGCCCTTGTCCACAGCCGCCTCCGCCCAGATCGAACCGCCATGTCGATGAATGATGCGTTGCACCGTTGCCAGCCCCACCCCTGTGCCCTCGAAATCCTCAACCGCATGCAACCGGTGAAAGACACTAAATAGATGGTCGGCGTATTTCATATCAAAACCCACACCGTTATCTTTTACGAAATATACCCGTTTTCCCCGCTGATTCACCACACCAAACTCTATGACGGCGCGAGCCTTTTTACTGGTGTATTTCCAGGCATTTTCGATCAGGTTTTCCAGCATCATCCCCAACAGCTGCCGGTCTCCTCGCGCCACGATGTTGGGCGCGACTTCCCACCGCACATCGCGCGAGGCAAGCTCACCGCTCAAACGGGTTTCCACTTTTTGCACAAATGCACTCAAATCCACTTCGGCACTGGAAAGTTGCGTCCGCCCTATGCGGGCCAGATCCAGAATGCCGTCGATCAATTCCGCCATGTGTTGGCCAGAACTGACAATACGCATCAGGCTTTCCAGATCTTTTGCTCCCAGCGTATCGCCAACATCATCCAGCAACACCTGACTGAAACTGGTAATGGACCTCAACGGTGCGCGCAGATCATGCGCGATTGAATAACTGAAAGCTTCCAGCTCGCTGTTTTTTGCCCGCAGCTCTGCGGTACGCACTTCGACCACGTCTTCAAGATGGGAACGATACGCCGCCAACTCCTCTTCTGTTTGCCGACGCTGGGTGATATCCCCCAGCGCAACGGTGAATATCTTTTTACCCGCCAGCACCTTTTTTGAGATGGATGCCTCAACGGGAAATTCCTCCCCATTTTTACGCAGGCCCCGCACATCAGACCGGAACATGGCATTACGTAACGCCATACCTTTCTCGGAGAACGCGTCGATTTTCTGATTATGTGAACCCCTAAATCTCTCCGGCAACAACAGATCCAGAGGCTTGCCAATTACCTCGCGCGCAGCGTAGCCGAAAATCTGTTCTGCCTGATGATTAAACAGGGTTATCCGGTAATCCTCGTCGACAGAAATCAAGGCGCTGCCCGCCAGATCGATGATTGCCTCAAGCCTTTCCTCACTCTGATGCAATCGGCTCTGTGAATACCTTATCGCCTCCAGCAGCTGCCCGATGCTGCGATACAAACCGCCAATCTCATTGGGCTGATCCGATGTTACACGCTGGTCAAAATCGCCATCATCCGCAATACGGCTCACACGCTCTGCCAATCGAATAATGGGGGCACTGAAGTAGCGCTGCAACCACAACGCCAACAGATAGGAAACCAGAAACATGGCAGGGATAGCGATCGCAATCAGCTGATAATACCCGGCCAGCTTTTCACTGATTGCAGCCGTGGAAATGCGGGCAAAAACCCAGCCATATTTTCCGCCGGCGTAGCGCATTGGCATCAGAAACTGAAAATGCTGATCACTAAATGTGGGCCTTGTATTGGCCAGACCGGGGATGAAGTCAGGCGGCTCCATGGCAGAAGATGGCGAATCCTCGTAGCGAAAGATCTGATTTCCCTCCGCATCATAGAGAAAGACATTTTTTACCAGATCAAACTGGCGCAACTTGGAGACTATATCGGAAGCAACATAGGCATCTGAAAACATCACCAGCTTCACAAAGTCCTGCGCCAGAACATTCATTTCTGACTGCGCACGGTCCACCGCCTCAGCACGCGCAGACTGCACATTCAGAAACATGAAGAATGAAAACCCAATGATCGTCACCACCATTGCCGCACTGAAGATAACCATAATCAGCTTGGTTTTAATGGGTAGGTCCTGAAACAATCTAAACATCTAATGGCTCACGGTGCTTAACGCTTTTATAAATATCATTCAAAAGCCCATTATTCCTCATTATTTTTCAACCGGCATGTCCACCATGTTCCCCCACTCAAACCATGACCCATCATAATGCGCGACATCACGGCCCAGCCTGCGCAGCATAAAATAGGTGAGTGAAGATTCTCTGCCTTTATTACAATAGGTAATTATTTTTTTATCCTGCGAAAGTTTCTGGTAAACATTTTCCAGCTCGCGGAGCGTTTTACTCCTTAACCCACCACTGTCACGGACTATATTTTCATCCCACGGGATGCTCATCGCCGTTGGAATATGGCCCAGGCGCGGTGTTATGGATTGTTTCCCCCGATATTCCTCTTTGGCTCGGGCATCGATCAATATCCTGTCAGGGTCTTTTATGGCCAGATACGCATGCAATCGGGTCGCCAGTTTATCCGGTGTAATCGAAGCCACAAATCGCCTGGGCTTTCGCTCTGCCGGATGCACGGAAACCGCATACTCCTGTTCAATCCACCCCTGGTAACCCCCATTCAGCACCGCAACATGACGATGGCCATACACCTCAAATATCCAGAATACACGACTGGCATCCACCAACCTGCCGTCATCGTACAAAACAACATGGCTGTGCCGATCGATGCCCGCGGCGCCAAACAGCTTTTCGATATAGGCCACTGAGCCCAGCCGATCCGTCTGGCCGTGCTGCCGGAAAGTCAGCGCCGTGGGGATATTGACCGCACCCGGAATATGGCCCTGCTGATACAGCTCGGGGATACGCACATCAACCACCACCAGATCATGTCCCGCCAGGCTTTTCTGTAGCCATGCGGCCTCCGTCAACAGCCGTTCATCCATCGTCTTCGCCGCCACGCGCGCGGCGGTGTCGGCCGGAAGCGGCATCGGAAAAATACAAAGCGCCAATAACAGCGGTGATAAGATCCGCCGGATGACCCTGCCTTCCCTGTGCCGCTTAGCCCGACACAGCATGGCGATTACCGTTTAGTGTCACAATCAATCTCCGCTCGTGAGCCTGGGTACGGTGTTCCCACAAATAGATACCCTGCCAGATCCCCAGGGCGCAGCGTTGCCTGGATATCGGCAGAGTCAGTTCGCTATGGGTCAAGATCGTCCGGACATGGGCGGGCATGTCATCCGGCCCCTCATCCTGATGTGCAAACATCGGATCACCATCCGGGATTAAACGGGCCATAAAGGTTTCCAAATCCTGCCGGACACTGGGGTCGGCATTTTCGCAAAGCATCAGTGATGCACTCGTATGCGTCACAAACAGGTGGCAAAGCCCAACACTGACGCCGGATGCAGCGACAACCGCCTGGACAGCGTCGGTAATGCTGTAACTGCCACGCCCCTGGGTGGTGATCGACAAAGATTCCTGGACAAACATCTCCTCTTCCCCTGGCAACACCGTCCTGCCTTTAACCCTATATTTATAGTGGAAAAAATGAGTCCTGCTGGCATCAGTCCCCCACTAGCACATCGGCAGCGACGACGGCTTACTTGATAAAAATCGCCCCTTGGGCGCCCCGATAACACCGGCTCCTGTGTACCTTACAGAGATCCGACCTGCAGCCGCTATTTGTTGACATGTTTTAGAAAATACTTACCCTCAAACCGTCTATTATGCCCACCCACACAGAGATCGTTCACAGATAGCAAAGGTCGACATGCCAAACAAGAAAACCACCTCCAGTGAAAGAATGCGTTTTGCCGAGCGGCTCAACGATGCCCTGGACAATATCCAGTTCCCCAAACTGGGGGGCGGGCGCCAGTCACGCCTCGCCGAATTACTGAATGTCCCCGTTCAGGATGTCGGCCATTGGCTTAAGGGCGATGCCTTTCCGCGGACATCTGCCCTGGTCAAGCTCTCCGACCTCACCAAGGTACGCTCCAATTGGTTACTCTCGGGACAGGGGGAGCCCTATAACAAGAGTGAAAACCCCCGCGGTGAGGGCAAAAATCTCCCCCTCATCGGCAGGGACAAGCTCAGCAAAGAGGCCTTTGATCTCGGTTTAATGTGGATGAAATTACCCAAACTGCAACGTGAGGCCTTGGCCAAGGTCATTGAGGAATTGATCGCCGCCCAGCGCTAGCGCGGCTCTGAGGCGACCGGACCCACAGCGCTGGCCAGCCTTTACGTAACAAAACGCAAAAAAAAAACCGCGCTATGGGGATGGCGCGGCTGGATTCAAACAGATAGGGGGTTTGTTTGGAAGTGACTCCACAGTAGCAAGCGGTGCTTCTCGTGAGAAATGATTATTTCCAATAAAAACATCCCGATTGCAGATAAATGCACCCTTTTCATGCAGCGCCCATGGACGGTTTTTTCGTTCCCGCCTCCCGCCCAGAAAAACACCCACCAAAAAAATACCGCCATCAGCAGGGCTGAGGTGGCGGCTTTTTCGTTTAAACAATATAGGGGGTTTGTTTAAAGTAAGATCAATATAGCAAACCCACATTTTCACTGGAAGTGATAATTTTCAATAAATATATCTTTTTATTATATAAGAGACGGTTCGCGTGCCCCGCTGCTTCAATCAGCGTCCTTGCCCACATCCCTTGTCCCACAGATGCAAGACGGCGGGGGAAGCGATAACCGGGGCGGTCATTATGCAGGGGAAGACGACGCCTGGCGGGCAATCGGCTTCAGCAACAGCGAACGACCGCTCATCGCCTCGGGGATCGGCAGGCCCAGCAGGTGCAGCACCGTGGGCGCAATCGCGCTCAGGCCCGCCCCCACCGCCAATTGCCAGGGCACTTCATCGATAATCAGACAGGGCACCGGGTAGACCGTGTGTCGCGTATGGGGCTCTCCACTCACGGGGTCCACCATCTGTTCGCAGTTGCCGTGATCGGCCGTGAGTACCACCGACCAGTTCGCGCCATCGGCTACATCCAGCAGACGGCCCACCTCACGATCCAGGGCCTCCACGGCCTTTATCGCGGCAGCGGGAATACCGGAATGCCCCACCATGTCGCCATTGGCAAAATTCACCACAATAAAGGCGAAATCCTTGCTATTCATAGCTTCAATGACGGCATCCGCCACCTTGTCCGCACTCATCTCCGGCTGCAGATCGTAGGTGGCAACCCTGGGCGAATCGATGATCACCCGCTCCTCCCCGGCAAAGGGATCCCCCTTGCCACCGTTTAGAAAATAGGTGACGTGGGCGTATTTTTCGGTCTCGGCACAATGGAACTGGCGCAGGCCGGCGCGGCTGATCACCTCGGCCATGGTGGTTTGGGGCCGGTCTTGCTTGAACGCAAACGGCAAACGGTACCATTCGTCATATTCGGTCATGCAGGTGACGCTGATGGGCGTGTAATCGCCGCGATCAAAATGGCTGAACTCCTGCTTAGCCAGCGCCGCCGTCAGCTGACGCGCGCGATCCTTGCGGAAATTGAAAAACAGCAGCGGGTCGCCCCACTGAACAGGTTCGCCGCCATTGATCACCGTGGGCACAATAAATTCATCGGTTTTGCCTGCGGCATAGGCCGCCTCAATGGCATCCCGCGCCGATTCGGCATGCACGCCCTGCGCAAGGGTGATGGCCCGCCAGGCCTGCTCGGTGCGCAGCCAGCGATTGTCCCTATCCATCGCGAAATAACGCCCGCTCACCGAGGCGATGCTGCCACCGGCCGAGCGCAGCGATGGTTCGATCTGATCCAGATAATGCAGGGCGGAAACCGGCGCGGTATCGCGCCCATCGGTGAACATATGCAGCACCGGCCGTACATCGTTGCGCCGACACAGTTCAATCAGCGCCAGCAGATGGGCGATATCGCTGTGCACACCACCATCGGAAACCAGCCCCGCCAGATGCAGGGGGCGCTGGTTATTGCGGGCATGTCCCACGGCATCCATGAGCGCGAGATTTTCAAAGAAACTCATATCGTTAATGGCGCTATCGATGCGTACCAGATCTTGCCGCACGATCGCGCCACAGCCCATGGTCAGGTGTCCGACCTCGGAATTGCCCATTTGGCCGTCTGGCAGGCCCACCGCGCTGCCCGAGGCCTGCAACAAGGTATGGACGTGGCGGGAGAAATATTTATCCAGCTGCGGGGTGTGCGCCTGAGCCACCGCATTATTGAGCCTGCTGGGACTCACACCAAAACCGTCGAGGATGATCAATACGACCGGACGGCGGGGGGATTTTTCAGTCATGATATCGCGAGCATTTCCAAAGGTTGATACATATAGATATGTATCGACATAGCGGCAGGCTCAGGCCCAAAGTTGAGAGGAATGGTTGAGGGAAATGATTGAGATGCACAATGGCGAAAAAAACCAGGGTTCCGTGATTACGGCGACGGCTTAACTGATCAGAATGTCCCAATTCGTCGATTCCAGAATGCTTTTGCGTACCGTTTCACGCAGCCAGCCATCAAAGAAATCGACAGGGTTGTACGCGTCGGTCAATATCATCGCCGGGGTATGGGCCGGAAACTCGTAACGCCGCCCCAGATTGGCAAACACCTGTTCGCTGACGCGGGCATGACTCTGAAACCGGGCGTGATCAATCCGCAATTCCCTGCGCTCGCCCTGATAGGACATCAACGCAAGATTTCCTACACCGATCGTGGATTTTTCCGTGTTAAAGGTGGGATAAATATCGACCACGTTGAAGACGGATTGCAGGGTCTTCACTATGGACGCAGTCATGAAGGTTTCCCGTTGCAGGCTGCCAATCAGGTTGATGGCCAGCACGCCATTGGGCCGCAGGCGTTCGCGCATTAATGACAACGCCTCCCTGCTCAACAGATGTGCCGGGGTAATATCGCCACTAAAAACATCTAACAATATATAGTCATAATCACGATCGGTGCTGTTGAGAAAATAGCGCGCATCTTCAATAAACAGATCGCCGGAAATCCTGAAATTAAAATAGTCACGTGCAATCTCTGCCACGGCCTGGTTGATATCGACCACGTCACACTGGATGCCCTGTTGCTCATACCAGCTGGGAATAACCCCCAAACCAAGCCCGATCATCAGGCATCGCTTCCCCTCCGGCGCCAGCATAAAGGGAAGGAATTTCATAAAATAGGTATATTCATAAACCGACAGGTTATCCGCAAGATCAATCCCACCCTGAACCATGCCATCGATAATCATTTCCCGGTAGTGGGTTTTCCCAAAACTATAATCCACCACCTTAATGTCGCCGTAATAATTATCCTGCCGATGCACAAGATCCACCTGGGTGCCATCCGCCATGGTGCGAGATACCGCCTCCTGTGGCTGGTACAGCAAAAAGGGTAAAACCAGTATCACCAGCACCCACCAGCGGCGCTGAAAGGCCACAAAATAGATCGCCGCCAGGGCCATCAGCAGACCGCCCGTCAGCGCAAAGATCTGATCGACACTCAGATAGGCGATCAACACAAAACCCGTCAGTACCGTACCCGCCGTGCTACCGATGGTCGACAGGGCATACAGCCCACCTACCATGCGCCCCAGATTCTGCAACTCGCGCGCGGCCAGTTTTACCAGATACGGCGAGACACAGCCCAGCAACAACAACACCGGCCCGAACAGAATCAGGGTGCTGGCAAAGGCCCCGGCCTTCAGGCCTAGCGGAAGGCAGGCCTTCAACACGGGACCCTTTAGAATCGGAATGAATAAGGCCAGCACCCCGGCTAGCAAAATAATGCCGAACAGATAACCCGGCTGATGAAAGCGATCCGACAACAGCCCCCCGATGGCGTAGCCCACGGCCAGGGCCAGCAGCGTCACGGTGATCAGGGAAGTCCAGACAAACAGGCTGACGCCGAAAAAGGGACCGACCACGCGGGAACCCAGCACTTGGATGACCATCACCAGGGCACCGCTCAGCACCGCGGTGCAGAGCAGAAAAGCCAGGAAGGCCCTGGAATTCGCCGCAACCATGGTCCGGCTCAGGTTAGGAGTTGCTGCCCGTTCTTCTAAATTCGTCATAGTTTCCACTCGTATAGGTTGGGACCGACATCACGCATCGCGGTAGCAATGAACCTAGCGCAGTTCGGGAACAATAGTAATAGTATCGCCCAGGCCCAGTGACAGCAGCCGGGCGGCATGCCCCTGATTGGCGGCGATCTCGACCAGGCCGTTGGCATTTTCGTACCAGAAGGCCTGCCCGTGCGGGACACTGGAAAACGTGCGCGCGTAACGGAGCAGGGTTTCGCCCAGCCGCAAGCCCGAACGCCTATCCAGCTTGCCGGCGCGCAGACCGGTAATCGCGTTACCGTAATGATCAATGTAGATAATCCTGCACAGATCACCCGTATCGACAGAGGGCCGCGGAAAAGGCAGCAGTCTAACCTGTGGAAATTCGCCCATAGCCAGCCGGGCCGCCACGGGTGCAAACAGGTCTCGGCCGTGAAAACTATGGGAGAGCGATTCCGGACGCCAGTCAATCTCCCACCACTGCACCTCACTGCCACGTGCCGCCACCACATCAAACAGACCATTTCCGGGCCCGACAAAATAGCGACCATCCACTTTCGCGATCACCGGCTTACGCTCAGCACTACCAACCGTGGGATCAATAATCGCCAGAAAAATGGTGCCAACAGAAAAGCTGCCCATATACGCTGCCAGCAGATGCGCGGAAGCGGTGACATCAAACGCAGGCGCGTCATTGAGCAGATCGATGACCGCTACCGCAGGGGCGTGCTGTGCGAGCACGGCCTTCATCTGTCCCACATAGGGCCCACCATCACCAAAGTCTGTAAACAGGACAATCACTGGTAGACGGTAGGATCGCTTATGCCCGCCTCCCGGAAGCCGGCGGCGCGCAGACGGCAGGAGTCGCACTGGCCACAGGCACGACCGGCGGCATCGGCGCCATAACATGAAACGGTCATTCCATAGTCCACTCCCAGAGCCACGCCCTTGCGGATGATATCCGCCTTGGTCAGCTGAATCAGTGGTGCGTGAATGGTAACGGCATCCCCTTCCACTCCCGCCTTGGTAGCAAGCTTGGCCATGGCCTGATAGGCGGCGATATATTCCGGCCTGCAATCGGGGTAACCGGAATAATCCACCGCATTCACGCCAATAAAAATATGCTGCGCCTGCAACACTTCCGCCCAGGCAAGCGCATACGACAGAAAGATGGTATTTCGTGCCGGCACATAGGTAACAGGGATAAGCTCATGTGAGCCAGTCTGCCCCGTTGGCACGTCAATGGCGTCATCGGTCAGCGCAGAACCGCCGATGGCCCGCAGGTCCAGCGAGATGACGCGATGCGATACAGCACCCAGGGTTTTTGCCACCCGGGCCGAGGCATCCAGTTCAGAGCGATGTCGCTGCCCATAATCAAAACTCAGGGCATAACAGGAAAAATGTTCATCCCTCGCCATTGCCAGAGTGGTGGCTGAGTCCAAGCCACCGGATACCAGCACTACCGCCTTTTTTTCCAGACTGTTCATCGGCCCGGCTCATCACCCCAAAGTAATTTGTGTAACTGCAGCTGGAAACGCACCGGTAATTTATCGCCGAGAATCCAGTCGGCCAGGGTGACCGGTGCCAGCTGACCAAAACAGGGAGAAAACAGGATTTCACAACGGGACAGCAGATCATATTGCTCGATCTTTTGCTTTGCCCAGTCATAATCGGCACGATCACAGATGACAAACTTGATTTGATCCTGCGCTGTCAGGTGCGGAAGATTTTCCCAGCGATTTCTGGCTTCCTCACCCGAACCCGGTGTCTTGAGATCCATCACCTTCACCACGCGCGCATCCACCGCGGACACATCCAGTGCGCCGCTGGTCTCCAGGGAAACGGCATACCCGGCATCGCACAGCCGGCTCAACAAGGCGGTGCATGCACGTTGTGCGAGGGGCTCGCCGCCAGTAACGGTGACATGATGCGTTTGCAGGGCGGCAATGTCGGCAAGGATTGCGTCCATCGCCATCCACCGCCCACCCTGAAAGGCATAGCTCGTATCACAGTAACCACAGCGCAGGGGGCAGCCGGTGAGACGCACAAACACAGTGGGGAAACCTACCGTGCGCGACTCCCCTTGCAGAGATAGAAAGATTTCTGTGATGCGCAACTGATCGGTGCGGGAATCGACATCCTGCTGCCGGCTTTGAGTGGTGGGTGTGATGGGGAAATCTGTCGTCATGAAATGTACTTTTGCCAGTCCAGCAACAATGCACAGGGGAAAATCGAGAACCGACGAAAGCTATGATAGCAACATCAAGCTTACCAACGTGAAACCTTACAGCTGCTTCAGATCCTGCAATCGTTTTTTGGCCAGACTCGCCGCGGTGGTATTGGGGTGATTCATCACCACATCATTGAGGGACAAACGGGCCTTGTCGTGCTGTCCCAATGCCTGGTAGGTGTAACCCATTTTCAACAGGGCATCGGCGCGTTTGGGACTGGCCGGATAGTCTTTTATGACTTTTTCAAATTCAGCCAAGGCAACCTGAAAATGACGTTGCACATAATTGGCTTCGCCTAACCAGTATTGCGCATTATCGGAAAACTGCCCGCGAGGATATTTCTGTACAAAGGTTTTAAAGGCCGCTACGGCGAGATCGTACCGACCTTCCTTGAGCAGATTGAAGGCACGCTCGTAATCGTCACGCTCCTGCTGCGGATCGGCCGCAGCCTGGACGCCGGCCGAAACATCCGGCTGCGTTGCGCCTGACATAGCAGAGGAACCCGCAGGCTGTCCACTGGCGCCACCTGCCACGGCCCCATCCGGTATCACCTCTCCAAAAACCGAACCTGTTGCCGGTGCGGCGGGCGTACTGGCCCGCGCCTGTTCCGCCTGACGCAAACGCCGATCAATATCCAGATACAGATCCCGCTGCCGGTTTTTCAGTTGCTCGATATTGTGCGCCTGTTCTTCCGTCCGCCCGGACAGCTGCTGGATCTCATTTTGCAGGCCATCCATGCGCATCACCAGATCAACCAGGGTCTGGTTTTCCAGTAATCGTTCCAGCTTTTCGATGCGTTTCTCCAGGAAGTCCGACCTGGACGTCGACAGATCACCAGAGGCCTCTATCACCGGCGCCGGTTCACGTGCCGCCACATCAAAAACGAAACATGGCGCGGCCAAAATGACCAACGCCATGCCTGCAGACCTGATTGACGAACCTCTTAATACCGAGCTAACAAAAGCTTGCGTCACGAGATACCTGTCTCTTTACACGTAAAATAAGACAACAACCTAGCGCTGGTAGATAAATTCGGCACGGCGATTGAGCGCCCATGCATCTTCATCGTGCCCCAGGGCTGCCGGGCGTTCTTCACCGTAGCTGACTACACGGATCTGGCCGGCCGAGGCCCCCTGCAAAGTCAGCATACGCTGCACGGCGTTGGCGCGGCGTTCACCCAGGGCAATATTGTATTCACGGGTACCGCGCTCGTCGGCATGACCTTCCAGGGTGATCATCACATCGGGATGGCTGGCCAGGTATTCGGCATGCGCCTGAATCACATCGCGCACATCACTGCGAATATCGCTCTTGTCGAAATCAAAATAGATCACGCGAGTGGCGAGCAGGCTATTGGGATCATCCAGCGGATCACCCTGGGCTGCGGCAGCCGAGGTATCTTCTGCTGTCATACCTTCACCACTGGTTACACCACCTGCACCCACGCCACTGGTGGTGGCCTCTGAGCCGGCAGCTGGCGTAGACGTGCTGACGCCTGTATCACTTGCATCTTCCACTTCACCTGACGTACCGCAACCCAGCAGCATCAGTGCAGGCAAAAGTACGAGCACTGTCTTGATCCAGAATTTCATAGCTAACTCCCTCGGTTTGTTCTGTAAATTACTGTGTAATAACTAAAACTGTTTAATAACTAAAATAGTTGCGTTGGTTTTTGTCCATTTTGTGAAAATAGGCAAAAAAATGCTACCGGCCTCAATAATGACGGTTCATCCTGCAAAATGGAGCATAATACTACCATTGTGTTACCAACGCATGACGATCGAGTTCAGCGCGGACCATTCATTATTGCATAAATCACTGCATAAACGGGGACCATGCCGGTTCACGGACATCGCCCGCTGTATCCGTGAAGCGTTGTTGTACACCGCCCTCTACCGATACTGCCTTCAATATGCCGCGGCCTCTGGCACTGGTCGCGTAAATCACCATACTGCCATTTGGTGAAAAACTGGGCGATTCATCCAGATCCCCATCCGTTAATACCCGCAGATTACCGCTCGACAGCTCCATAACCGCCACCCGGTAATGGCCATCTATACGGTGGATCATTGCCACCTTTGTGCCATCCGATGATACCGATGCCCTGGCGTTAGAGTGACCTTCGAAGGTCAGACGCTCCGCCTGGCCGCCCATGGCCGGGACCCTGTACAACTGCGGTCGTCCGCCACGATCCGAGGTGAAAATGATGCTCTTGCCATCCGGCATCCAGGCCGGCTCTGTATCTATCGCCCAGTGACGCGTCAAACGCCGCTGTTTTTTGCTCTTCAAGTCTATGACATATATCTCAGCGTTGCCATCCTTGGAAAGGCTGATGGCCAGGGATTGGCCATCCGGCGACCAGGCCGGTGCGCCATTCAGTCCTTTTTGGGCTGACACCTTCTCGCGGCGACCACTGGCTACTTCCTGTACAAATACCACCTGATGACCCGCATCTTCCAGTGAGGCATAGGCGATCCGGGTTCCGTCAGGTGACCACGCCGGCGACAGGATCGGCTCGCGTGAACGCATCATCGACTGCGCACCATGACCATCTGCATCGGCAATCCACAGAGAGTATCGTCGCGCATTACCCTGTCCATCTGCCGTGACATAGGCCACATTTGTGCTAAATGCCCCGCGCTCACCCGTGAGCTTTTCATAGATGATATCGCTGACCTGGTGGGCCGCGCGGCGCAGATCGTTGCCACTGGCCGAAAGGCTGACCCCCTCAAGCTGCTTTCCCTTGAAGACATCGAACAGGCGGAAACGGATCTTGTATCGATTCGCCCCAACGTATTGCAGGGTGCCCACCACCAGATTTTCCGTCTGAAAAACCCGCCAGTTGGAAAAATTGATCGTCGTATCGGCATGTGGCCTGGCCACCATATCCTTGGGCGGCAGCGGTGCAAACCGCCCGCTGCGCGCCAGATCGGCACTAATAATCGCCGCCACATCGACGGGGGGCTTTAGTGGCGCCGTCAGTGCGGTCGGCATCTGGGCGCTTTGCGGTGGCACCTCCCAGCCAAAGGGCACGATGGCCACCGGCACGGCACCCTCGACGCCCTGGGTGATTTCAATATTCAGCACGGCATGGGCGGTCCCAGCCAGCAATACGAAATAGAGGCCCAGCAGGGCAGAAAAAAGTAGTTTCATTTTAAGCATCAGATTTTTTATATGTCTCACGTGTTTTTTGCTATGAATTTCGGTACGAATGGGCATGGCTTGTATTGTTCAGTTTCTGATATCTGCCTGGCCGACTAGGTCTTGGGTTTAAAGTTAAATACGATCTCACGGTCAAACAGATCGGGATCCGAGGGTCGCGGCAAGGGCGAGGCCTTATAGACTGCCGCCTCCACTGAGCGCCGGAACACATCATCACCGGTGCACTCGGTGACGGTAACATTAATCACCTCGCCGCCCGGAATCTGGTGCACCACCACCTTGCACTTCAGACCCTCCCTGGCACTGGCGGGACGAATCCAGTTACGCTCGACCTTATTCTGGATGTCGGCAATATAACTGCCGCGTAGCGTACTGAGGCGTTGCTGCTTGGCCGCCTCCATGCGCTGCTGTTCCGCCTCGAACTCGGCACGGCGCGCCGCGGCCTCGGCTTCACGTCGCTGCTGGGCCTCAAGCTGCTGCCGCCTGGCCTCGGCATCCGCCAGACGTTTTTCCTCGGCGATGCGCTGCTGTTCGAGTCGCGCCTGTTCGGTCTTCAGGCGCTCCACCTCTTGCTGTTTTTTGATCCGCTCGGCGGCAATTCGCTGCTCTTCGACCTCGCGTTGCTTTTGCAGTTTCTTTTGCTGTATTTTTTCCGCCTCGCGTTCCTTGCGCAACGTGGCCAGCCGCTGCTCTTCGCGTTCGCGCTTTTTCTTCGCCTCCAGGGCCTGCTTTTCCAGCGCCTTCTGTTTGGCCTGCTCTTGCTTGCTCTTTTTTTGCTCGGCCTTTTTGAGCTTCTCTAGCTCCTCAGCAACCCTGGATTCGTCCACCACCACGGCCTTGACGATATCCACCTTGGGCTGTGCCGGGGTGGGCACATCGGTCCACTCCAGGCTGATGAACAGCACGCCCGCCAGCAGCAGGTGCACCAGGATGGCCAGGGTCATGGCCAGCGGGTTTTGCAGGATTTCTTTTAACAGGGCTCTCACGATCGATATCTATTTATGCATGTCTAATTTTGTTTACCCGGGCGTTACGGTTGACGATTTTCGGGCGCCTGGGTGATCAGGCCCACACTGGGCGCGCCGGCCTTTTGCAACAAGGCCATGGCCACGACCACCTTACCGTATTCCACCTGGCTGTCGCCGCGCACCATAATCGGGGTCTTTGGCCGGTGTCGCAGGACCGCCGCGACCTTGGTGACCAGCAATTGATGATCAATAGGCTTGTCGGGATTGTCGCCCACGCTGAGGTAGTAATCGCCGCTAGCGGTGACCGTCACCACCAGCGGTTCGTCAGTCTCGCCCGCCATGGGTTCGGCCTCGGCCTGCGGCAATTCCACGGCCACCCCCTGGGTCAACAGCGGCGCGGTGATCATAAAGATCACCAGCAGCACCAACATCACGTCGATATAGGGCACCACGTTGATGTCGGACATCGGCCGACGTCGCAGCCTTTTCGCCGGAGCCGCCATCTATTTGTGCGCCTGCCGTTGCAGGATGCTGGAGAATTCCTCCAGAAAGGCATCGTAACGATTTATCAGGCGTTCCAGATCGGTGTTGAAGCGGTTAAAAAAGATCACCGCCGGAATCGCCGCAAACAGGCCCATCGCCGTGGCCACCAGGGCCTCGGCGATGCCGGGCGCGACCATGGCGATGGTCGCCTGTTTGACATTGCCCAGCGCGCGAAAGGAATTCATGATGCCCCACACCGTACCGAACAGACCCACGTACGGGCTGGTCGATCCCACCGTCGCCAGAAACGGCAGATGGACCTCGAGCTTGTCGGTCTCGCGTGACAGGGCCACCCGCATGGCGCGCTGCGCGCCCTCCAGCGTCGCCGCGGGATCGATACCGGGCTGCTTGCGCAGACGGGCAAACTCCTTGAAGCCCGCCTCAAAGATGATCGCCATGCCCGCATTCCCGTGACGCCCGGAGGTCACCTGATTATAGAGATTGGAAAGATCGCCACCGGACCAGAATTTTTCCTCAAACTCATCGGCCGCGCTACGCGCCCTGGACAACATCCTGAGTTTCTGAAAGATGATATTCCAGGAAAACAGCGACGCGATAAGCAAGAGCAACATCACCACCTGCACCAGTACGCTGGCATTGGTGATTAATGAAAGAATCGATAGATCAGCCGTCACCGAGAATCTCCTGTCGGATAGCAATGGGGATGGCGCGCGGTTTCAGGCTGCTGGCGTCCAGACAGGCGATCTTGATTTTCCCCTGACACAACAACAAACCGTCTCCCTCTCCCTCTGTTAGTAAACTGTTTTCATCCACGAGCATAACACGCTGCTCAAAGCTCAGACTGGCCCTGCCGGCCTGCGCCACGCTGACGCTGACGGAGAGCCGCTGATTGAATCGACCGGGTTTGAGGTAATCCAGCTGCGCCGAGCGCACCGCAAAAATCAGCCCTTGCTGTTGTGCCAGGAGGTCCTGCTCCACGCCCCGGGCCCGCAACCATTCGGTACGCGCCCGCTCCATGAATTTCAGGTAATTGGCATAATAGACGACCCCGCCGTTATCGGTGTCTTCGTAGTACACCCGCACCGGCCAGCGAAAATCAGCCACGGCGGTCACGCTCCCCTTTCCCATTCCCTGCTAATGACCACAGGCGGGCGCAAAGATTCCACCCGCGTTGCGTCGGTCTTCTCGCCGGATCTGCAACCGATAGTTTTTGTGATGATCGGTCGGTTCTGATTCGTCGTCGCATCAGGCGGATTCCGGGCCCTCAAACAGGTCTTCCAGCGGTGCCACCCGGGCGGGCACGGGCAGACCAAAATGCAGATAGGCACTGCGTGTCGCCACGCGACCGCGGGGGGAGCGCATCAGAAAGCCCTGCTGAATCAGATAGGGCTCCAGTACATCCTCGATGGTGCCCCGCTCCTCGCCAATCGCCGCGGCGAGGTTGTCGACGCCCACCGGGCCGCCGTCAAACTTTTCGATCACCGCCAGCATCAGCTTGCGATCCAGCATATCAAAACCATTGTCGTCCACGTCCAGCAGATCCAGGGCGCGACTCGCCACCTCGGCGGTGATCCGCCCATCGGCCTTCACCTCGGCAAAATCCCGCACCCGTCGCAGCAGGCGGTTGGCAATGCGGGGGGTGCCACGGGCACGCCGGGCGAGTTCGCCGGCACCCTCGGGGTCCATGTGCACACCGAGAATGGCCGCCGCACGCTGCACGATGTGGGCAAGATCCGGGATCGAATAGAATTCCAGCCGCTGCACGATGCCGAAGCGGTCGCGCAGCGGCGAGGTCAGCAGGCCCGCGCGCGTGGTCGCCCCCACCAGGGTGAACGGCGGCAGGTCCAGTTTCACCGAGCGCGCCGCCGGCCCCTCGCCGATCATGATGTCCAGCTGATAATCCTCCATGGCGGGATACAGCACCTCCTCCACCACGGCGGAGAGACGATGAATCTCGTCCACAAACAGGACGTCGTGCGGCTCAAGATTGGTCAGCAGGGCGGCAAGATCGCCGGGGCGCTCCAGCACCGGCCCGGAGGTGTGGCGCATGTTGACGCCCATCTCGGTGGCGATAATATGCGCCAGGGTGGTCTTGCCCAGACCGGGCGGACCAAAGATCAGCGTGTGATCCAGCGCCTCGCCGCGGCCCCGCGCGGCGGCGACAAAGATTTCCATCTGTTCCTTGACCGCGGGCTGGCCCACATAATCGGCCAGCGTCCTGGGACGAATCGCCCGATCCTGGGCCTCTTCCCGATCGTCGCGGGCGGTGGCCGTGGGGGCAATGAGGCGGTCGGTTTCGATCATGGGCTAGAGTGTACTACAGCATTAGCCCGGATATTTCATAAATGGCGTTGCGCGAGGCCGTAAAACCATGAAGATGCAAGGCGCGCGAAGGATAATACGCGCAGACGTACTTAACGTACGTTGAGCACATTTTTCCAGCGCAACGCGGCAGACTCATGGGCTTACGGCCACGCAGCAGGCGCTTATGAAATATCCGGGTTAGTGCCCTTGCCCTGTTCGGCCGTACAATAGGGCATCACTGGCACTACCCGCAAAGGAATTCATCGCATGCCACACACTGCACCGCCATCGATACCGTTTCTGCCAAACATGATTCTGTTGGGCATGATTCTGATGCTTGCCAGCCTGTCCGCCTGTGATGCCAATACCCCGTCGGAGACCACGGACACCCCCGCCCCGCCGACCCCGGCCGCACAGGATGTGACCCTGGTTGCCGGCTGCAATAGCTGCCACGGTGAGGATGGCGTGGGCAATAATCCGGAGGTGCCTTTTATTGCCGGCCAGGATGCCAATTATCTCGAATCCGCCATGCGCGGCTACCTTATCGGTGACCGCCAGCATGAGGTGATGCGGGCTGCGGTGTTTGACATTGACGCACTCGAACGCCAACAGCTGGCCGAACACTATGCCCAGCTCGATGCGCCCTGGACGGCAAAAACTGGGGCCGCGCCCGCCGCTAGCGGGCAACCGCGCGACCTACGCGCGGGACAGGCCTTGTCTCGACCCTGCGCCGGCTGCCACGGCAGGGACGGCAACAGCATCATCGAGGGGGTACCGAGTTTGGCGGGACTGCAGCCCGCGTATTTTATCCCGGCGCTGAAGAGTTATCTGCAGGGTGAGCGGCAGGGGGCGGCGATCATGAAAAACTTCAAACTGAGCCTGAGCGAAGCGGATATCCGCCAGCTCGCGGCCTTTTTTGCGGCACAGAAACGCCAGCGCTCGCCCCTGGGACGACAGCTCAAGGCCAGCGACGCCAGTGATGAGCTCGCCCATCGCTGCCTGGGCTGCCACGGCGAGGACGGCAACAGCACGCACCCGGCCATGCCGAGCCTGGCCGGCCAGAACGCCGGTTATCTCATCAAGGCCATGCAGACCTATCGCGACCGGGAACGCCAGAACCGGATGATGACCGATATCGCCCAGGGCCTCAGCGACGAGGCGATTCAGCGCAATGCCGTCTATTTCGCCACCCGTACCCCGCGGGCCGTCGGCGTTGCGCAGGCGTCCCAAACCGGCACGGAAAATTTCGACCCCCTGGGAGATGGCGAAAAACTCGCCGCCTCCTGCAATGCCTGCCACGGCGAACGCGGCAACAGTAAAACACCCGGCACCCCCAGACTGGCCGGGCTGTCGGAGGACTACCTGCAGACGGCCATCGCCCACTACCGTAACGGCGACCGGCAGCACGCCATGATGCAGATGCTGACCCGCTATCTCGGCGACACCGACATCGAGAAACTGGCGCTGTACTATGCCAGCCAGACACCAATGCCGCCGGCACCCGTAGCGCAGGCCGCGCAGCCCGACAGCACTGTCACCGAACTCGCCGCCGGCTGCGCGGGCTGCCATGGCGAAGACGGCAACAGTCAGGACAGCGCCATACCGAGCCTGGCGGGACAGGATGCCCGTTATATTGCCGCCGCCCTTGCGGCCTACCGCAATGATCAGCGCCAGCACAGCGACATGAAAAATGCCGCCCAGGCGCTGGACAAATCCGCCAGCCAGAAACTCGGGGTTTACTACTCGCGGTTAGCACCGAAAAATTCACCGGTGCACATCATGGAGGCGCCGGCCGTGCTCTCGCAAAAATGTGATCGCTGTCATGGTGAGGGGGGCGGAAACCCGGATGCGGACAAACCCCGTATTGCGGGGCAGCGCCAGGCCTATCTGGTCAAGGCATTAAACGGTTACAAAAACAAAGACCGCCTGAACTCCACCATGAACAAGATGACCGCCGAGCTCAGCCAGCTCGAGATCGAGGCCATCGCCGCCCACTATTCGCGGCAATAGCCGTTATCACCGGCGCCCGCCACTAGTGCGCTCGCGGAAAGGCTATTTTTCCCTGGCTAGGCGGTTTTTGGCGATACCGACAATTCCGGTGTCCGCCACCGCCTGCTGGATCGCCTCGAAATCCAGCACATAGGGTCGATTGCCATCACTGGCACTCAATCCATCAAACACGCTATTCGGCCGGGTCAGCAGACTGCGGCAGGCGCGGTGGCCTGGCAGGGCCTTGTCTTTCGGACAACCAAAAGAACCATCGATCCTACTGAAGCTCAGGGCCTGCGTGCCAAAATAGGCAACGACCTCTTTACCATCCGTCCACAACACCTCGGTGTCAGCCGGCACCTCTTTGACATCACCTGCCGTTTTTGCAAAGGCCTTGGCATCGTAAGAATCGTACATCACCCGCCAGCGGCCATCGGTCTTCTCGAGCAGATAGGCATAACCATAACCCGCTGCCCCCATTGTCTCGCCGATCACATAGGCAGGATTTTGTGCGTCTTTAGCAACCGCCATGTGAATGCCGTTGGAGTAGTCGTGCAGCCCGCTCGACTCGATGGTCTTGCAGGAAGCCAGCAGGGAAACCGCCAGCAAGGTCGGCATGATTCGAACAATAGTGATTGGATCGCTGAATGATCGTGTAAACATCGGTAAGCCCCCGGTCCCTTTTTTATAAAATTGCGATGGATAAAAAATGATTCATGATGCCGCCGCCCGTAATGCCAGACGGATCATCTCCTCGCTGCTCAGCGCGGCATCTTCCACCTGGCTCACCATTCGACTCGCCTCCTGCGGCTTGTAGCCCAGCGACACCAGCGCGCTGACGGCATCTTTCACGGCGGCATTGGCCGGCATTACAGGCTGTCCTGCGGCTTCGGTCGCAAACGTCACACCCTGCCAGTCTTTCAGGCGGTCTTTCATTTCGACCACCAGACGCTCGGCCGTTTTCTTGCCGACGCCCGGCAGTCTGGTGAGCGAGCTGCTGTCGCCGGTCTGCACGCAACCGGCAAACTGGTCGGCAGACATGCCGGAGAGTATGGCCAGCGCCAGCTTGGGGCCAACGCCGGAAACCTTGATCAGGCTGCGGAACAACATCCGATCCTGCTCGCGCAGGAAACCGTACAGCACATGGGCATCTTCACGCACGGCAAGATGGGTGTGCAGGGTAATGTCATTGCCGGTTTCCGGCAGCTCATAAAAGGTGGTCATCGGCGCGGAGATCTCATAACCCACGCCGCCCACGTCTAACAATAACTGGGGAGGTTTCTTTTCTATCAGGGTGCCATGCAATCTACCGATCATCGTTTTTCCATTTTTATTTTTTATCGTTTTTTACTGTTTTTATTGTCGTTCAGCTGCGCCTCAATCGACGCATTCAGTCGCTGGGTCAGGATTCGGGTATTGCCGTGACACAGCGCCGCCGCCAGCGCATCGGCGGCATCCTCCTGCGGATTGCCGGGCAGATTCAGCAACACCCGCACCATATGCTGCACCTGCGCCTTGGCGGCGTTGCCCTTGCCGACCACGGACTGCTTGATCTCGGTGGGAGAATATTCATGCACCGGCACGTCATTGGTAATCACCGCGCAGATGGCGGCGCCGCGCGCCTGCCCCAGCTTGAGGGCGGAGTCGGCATTGCGGTGCATGAAAACCCGTTCGATGGACATCTCGTCCGGCCGATGGGTCAGCACCAGTTCGGTGATGCCCTTGAAAACGACCCCCAGCCGCTCGGCCCAGGTCTCGCCGGTGACGCGAATAAAACCGCTGGTGATATAGCGTGCCTGACGGCCATCGCTTTCGATCACACCAAAACCGGTGAACCGGGAACCGGGGTCGATGCCGAGAATGCGAATCGTCTTGTCAGTGTTCAAATGGCCTGCTCGCCTGTGGCACTCATGATGGCAAATGCGTTAGGGCCGTCAAAGCTGCGCCATGACCTCGTCGGAGAAGTCCGCATTGGTGTGGACGCTCTGCACATCGTCGAGATCTTCCAGCATATCGATCAGGCGCATGACCTTTTCGGCCTCTTCCAGTTCGAGATCAACAGAGACGGAAGCCTGCTGAATGACTTCGGCATTCTGCGGCTCGAGACCGGCGGCGGCCATCGCCTCCTTGACGTCCACCAGGCTCTCCCAGGCAGTCAGCACATCAACGCTGCCATCTTCATTGCTGACGATATCGTCAGCACCCACCTCCAGCGCCGCCTCCATGATGGTGTCCTCGTTCGCCCCCGGGCCGTAACTGATAATCCCCCGCTTGGTGAACAGGTAGGCCACGGAACCGTCGGTGCCCAGATTGCCGCCGCTCTTGGTGAAGGCGTGACGCACCTCGGAGACGGTACGATTGCGGTTGTCCGTGAGACACTCCACCATCACCGCCACGCCGCTGGGGCCGTAGCCCTCGTAACGAATTTCGTCGTAATTTTCACTGTCATCGGCGCCGGCGCCACGCTTGATGGCATTGTCGACGGTGTCCCTCTTCATGTTGGCGCTCAGCGCCTTGCTCACCACATCCCGCAGCCGGGGATTGCTTTCCATGTCGGCACCGCCGGTCTTGGCGGCGACCACGATCTCACGAATCAGTTTGGTGAAAATCTTACCGCGCTTGGCATCCTGGGCGGCCTTGCGGTGTTTGATATTGGCCCACTTACTATGTCCTGCCATAAAAACCTCAATTTGCCATCATAAAGTGCTGTCGATTCTATCATACCGTTGCGTACCGCAAAGACTGCCACCCCCGGTTCCTGGAGGCGAGTCGCTCTATTTAGGCGGATGGATCACCTCATTGATCGCCGAATAGTCCGCGTCCGCCAGCCCCTTGGCCAGCGCCAGGGCGATGATATCCCGCACCCCCTCCAGCCCCACGGTGGTCAGCCCCTGATCGGCCGCGGCATCGATAAACAGTTCGGTATCTTTGAGTAGATGGCGGGTAGGGAAGTTGGGGTTGGCATAGTCGCGTTCCAGCATGCGCAGCAGCTTCTTGTCGAAGGTCGGCGCGTACAGGGCGGAATCCCGCAGGATGTCCATGAATTGCTCGACCCGCAGCCCCTCTTTCTGGATCAGCCCGAGGCTGAGGCTGAAGCTGGCCGTCAGTCCGGCGATCAGCTGATTAAAGGCCAGCTTCATGGCCGCCGCTTTACCCACCTCGCCCACGTAAACGGGATTTTCGCCGAACACCGACAACAGCGGCAGAAAGCGTTCAAACTGCTGTTCCGTCGCCCCCACCATCAGCAGCAGTCGACCCTTTTTCGCCTCGGGGATGCTACCCAGCACCGGCGCCTCCAGGTATTCGGCGCCATGGGCGATGGCGGCATCCTCCAGCCCCCGGCTGTGCGCCGGACCAATGGTGGCCATTTGCAGAATGGTTTTACCCTTTAACAGGCTGGCGCGCTCGGCCGGAAACAGCACCTCCTGAATCGCCACCCGATCCGCCAGCCAGGTGATCAGCACCTCGGCCGAGCGCACCGCCTGCGCCGGCGTCTGTGCCCGCAGGGCACCCCGGGCCACCAGCGGATCGAGCTTCTCGGGGCTGCGGTTCCACACCACCACCTTGTAGCCGGCCTCCAGCAGACGCTCTACCAGCGGCGCGCCCATCAGGCCGGTGCCAAATACTGCCAGCGTTTGTCGCTTCATCTGCGGTCAATCCCTGCGAAAAAAATGCCAGCTTACCATGCAGGCCGGTCCGTGGGTCCTGGGATTTTTCCGCGCGGCGCGGTCGCCCGTCACGCCGCCGCCTACTGCGAAAACCAGCTAAGCCGCCGTTCTTTTAGCACCAAATGTTTACCGCCCAGCTGTCCCGTCCTGTATAGCCGGGTGGCGAATGTTGATACAATCACCGGCAACACCGTGTGTCTTGCATATTGCATCGAGGAGTTTCTATGAGTATTGATAAAATCGTTATGGCCTTTGCCGGCATCGTCATCCTCTGCAGCCTGGCCTTGTCCCAGCTGCACTCCGTCAACTGGTTATGGCTGTCGGCCTTCGTGGGCGCAAACCTGCTACAGGCCGCCTTCACCGGATTTTGCCCACTGGCATTGATCCTGAAAAAACTGGGTGCGAGACCGGGCCAGGCCTTCAACTAGGACGCTTCGCCTGGCCGCAAAAAAACCCGCCTCTGGCAGCAGGGGCGGGTTTTTTTCGGCCGGGATTTTAAACCGGGATGAATCTTCAGGCCGGATCAGCGCCCGCTACGGCGAGACTTCCAGCATGCGGTTCAGGGCCAGCAGGGCCTGCTCGGCTTCGGCGGCCGGCACCTTGATCTGGTTGACCACCTTGCCTTCCAGCAGGTTTTCCAGCACCCACAACAGGCTGGATGGTCCGATGCGGAACATGGTCGAGCACATGCACACGGTACCGGACATGAAGTGCACATTTTTGCCTTCGTGTTTGAACTGCTGGTGCAGCCGGTTGACGAGGTTCAGTTCAGTGCCCACCAGCCAGCGCGTGCCGGGCGAGGAATCACGAATGGTGTTGATGATGTATTCGGTGGAACCCACGTAATCAGACTTCTGGCAGACCTCGAAACATGCCTCGGGATGCGCGATCACCTGGGTCTCGGGATATTTTTCTTTGAACTCGTCGATGTACTCGGGGGTAAACAGCTGATGCACCGAACAAAAACCCTTCCACAAAATCATCCTCGCGTTTTTGATCTGCTCCGGCGTCAGCCCGCCTAACGGCAAATCAAAATCCCACACCACCATCTCGTCCAGCGGGATGCCCATGCTGTAGCCGGTGTTGCGGCCCAGGTGCTGGTCCGGGAAAAACAGCACCTTTTCGCGCTGCCTGAAGGCCCACTCCAGCACGTGCCGCGCATTGGTGGAGGTGCAGACGATGCCGCCGTGGCGGCCGCAAAAGGCCTTCAGGTCCGCCGCGGAATTGATGTAGGTCATGGGGGTGATCTGTTCGTCCGGCGCCAAAACCTCGGACAGCTCACGCCAGGCGCGCTCCACCTTGGCGAGGTTGGCCATGTCGGCCATGGAACAGCCGGCGGCCAGGTCGGGCAGGATGGCGATCTGCTCCGGGCGGGAGACGATGTCCGCCACCTCGGCCATGAAATGCACGCCGCAGAACACGATGAATTCCGCTTTGGAATTGGCCGCACTGCGCGACAGCTTCAGCGAGTCGCCACTGACATCGGCATGGCAGAAGGTCTCTTCGCGCTGATAGTGGTGACCAAGGATGATCAAACGCTCACCCAGCGCGGCCTTGGCCGCGACGATACGCTGCTGAATTTCGTCTTCACCCAGGGCGGTGAAGTTTTGCATTTCTGTTTGTAACAACGGGGAATTTGCAGACATCTAATTCTCTCTCAGCCATAACCGACAGATGATGGTATCATTTTGAATTTCAAGTACAACTTAGCCTTAAGGGGTACCCGACAGGGAACATGGAAAGGGGATCCTTTGCATATGTCTCAGCAATATGTCCTGGTAACAAGGCTTACCACAGGGAAAGGCGCCCCGGCAGTGGGACAGCCTCAGGAGCCGGCGAGCCGCACTGTCGCGCCCGACGATCGCCCGCACTGGTGTGCGGGCATCCGCCAGGGCCGCAGCCCGTGGCAACGCGCCTGATCGCCGATTTCACTCCGCGACTGGCGCGGCCGCATCGGCCTTGGGCTTGCTGCGCAGCTTGATGCCCAGTTCGCGCAGCTGCGTATCGCTCACCGTGGAGGGGGCCTGGGTGAGCAGGCAGGCGGCCGTCTGCGTCTTGGGGAAGGCCATCACCTCGCGAATGGAAGACGCGCCGGTCATCAGCATCACCAGACGGTCGAGGCCGAAGGCGATACCGCCGTGGGGCGGGCAGCCGTACTTGAGCGCGTCCAGCAGAAAGCCAAACTTTTCCTGTGCCTCGTAGTCGTCGATACCCAGGTGGGTAAACACTTCCTGTTGGACCTCTTTGCGGTAGATGCGTTGCGAGCCACCACCCACTTCCGTGCCGTTGAGCACCATGTCGTAGGCGCGGGACAGGCAGGCGCCCGGATCGGTATGGAGCAGCTCCAGGTGCTCTTCCTTGGGCGCGGTGAAGGGGTGATGCAGGGCCGTCCAGCGCGTGCCGTCGTGCTCAAACATGGGGAAGTCCACCACCCACAGCGGACGCCAGCCCTTCTCCACCATGCCGCGGTCGTGGCCGAGCTTGATGCGCAACGCACCCAGCGCCTCGGTGACGATACTGGCCTTGTCGGCACCAAAGAACACCAGGTCGCCGTCTTCGGCACCGGTGCGACTCATGATGCCCTCGATGGTGGCGTCGGGCAGGAATTTAAGGATCGGTGATTGCAGGCCGTCGCGGCCCTTGGCCCGTTCGTTGACCTTGATATAGGCCAGCCCCTTGGCGCCGTAGATGCCGACGTATTGGGTGTAATCGTCGATCTCCTTGCGGGTCAGCTCGCCGCCCCTGGGCAGGCGCAGCGCGGTAACCCGGCCCTGCGGATCACTGGCCGGGCCGGAGAAGACCTTGAACTCCACGGCCTGCATCAGGTCCGCCACATCCACCAGTTCCAGCGGGATGCGCAGATCGGGCTTGTCGGAACCAAAACGCCGGATCGCCTCGGCATAGGTCATGCGCGGGAAGGGCTTGGGCAGCGGCACCTCCAGCACGTGGGCGAAGATGTCGCGCATCATCTCTTCCATCAGCGACATCAGCTCCTCCTCGTCCATGAACGAGGCCTCGATATCCAGCTGGGTGAACTCGGGCTGACGGTCGGCGCGCAGGTCCTCGTCGCGGAAACAGCGCACGATCTGGTAGTAGCGGTCGATGCCGGACATCATCAGCAGTTGCTTGAACAGCTGCGGTGACTGGGGCAGGGCAAAAAACTGGCCGGGATGGGTGCGGCTGGGCACCAGATAATCGCGTGCGCCCTCCGGGGTGGCGGCGGTGAGCATGGGGGTTTCAACGTCAAGAAAGCCCTTCTCATCCAGCGAATTGCGCAGCGCACGGGCGATCTCGGAACGCAGCTTGAGGCGCTGGAACATGGCCGGGCGGCGCAGGTCGATATAGCGATAACGCAGGCGGTGTTCTTCGGACACCTCGTCGTCCGCCACATCCAGCATGAACGGCGGGGTATCGGCGCGGTTGAGTATCTCCAGCTGCCTGCCCAGCACCTCGACCATCCCCGTGGGCATGTCGGCGTTTTCCGTGCCCGCGGGACGCCGGCGCACCAGACCGACCACCTTCAGCACAAACTCGTTGCGCACGCTCTCGGCCAGGCTAAAGGCCTCGACGGTGTCCGGATCGAACACCAGCTGGGCGATGCCCTCCCGGTCGCGCAGGTCGATGAAGATCACCCCGCCATGGTCGCGGCGGCGGTGCGCCCAGCCACACAGCGTGACCGTTTCGTCGGTATGGGATTCGTTGATCTGGCCGCAATAATGACTGCGCATGGTGATTCTGTCCTGTTGGTAGTAGCTAGATACGTCTAAATGGGGAAAGGCGGGAATGGTACGGATTGGGCCCCTGGCTTGCAACCCGAAGGGGTGGCGGAGCGTGGCGCTCCAACCTACTCAGGGGCTCTCAGGAGTCGTCCTGCCGAGGGATTTGGCCTGCCGCTCATCCAGCTCCGGCGACCATTCGTGGTTCCATTCCGGCACCACCACCCCGGCCGAGATGATCATCTTCAGGCCATCATCCACACTCATGTCCAGTTCGATCACCTCGCTGCGCGGCACCATGATAAAAAACCCGGAGGTGGGGTTGGGGGTGGTGGGAATGAAGACATTCAGCACCTCCACCCCGGTCTTGGCCTGCGCCTCACCGCGCGTCTTGCCGGACTGAAAGCCCAGCGTCCACAGCCCCTTGCGGGGATATTCGATCAACAGCACCTTGCGGAAGGCCTGGCCTGAGGAAAACACCGTCTCCAGGATCTGTTTGACGCTGGCGTAGATGGTGCGCACCAGGGGGATGCGGGCGAGCAGCATCTCCCAGCCCCGGACCAGCTTGCGGCCAAACAGATTGGCCACCACCACGCCGGTCACCATCACCACGATCACCGACAACAACACCCCAAGGCCGGGCAGGTGAAAGCCCAGCAGGGCATCGGGCCGAAAGGCCGCCGGCAGCCACAGCAGGGTCTTGTCCATGATGCCGACCAGCAGGTTGATGACCATCACGGTCACGCCCAGCGGAACCCAGACCAGCAGCCCGGCGATCAGATAACGTTTCATCTAGGTGTTACCCATGTAGATAGTACCCATGTAGAAAGCACTCATGCGGGTAGTACTCATATAGACAGCACTCATGTAGACAGCACTCATAACCATGACCGGGAAGGCGACAACGGCAGGCCGGTTAATGACAGCCACAGCCACCGCCGCCACAACCGCCGGCCGATGCCTTGGGTTTGGTCTCGCTGCTGCTGGGCTTGCTGTCCGAATCGGTCTTGGCGACATTCTTTTTACTGCCCCCCTTAAAGTCGGTTTCATACCAGCCACCGCCCTTGAGGCGGAACCCCGCGGCCGAGATCAGCTTCTTCAGTTCCGGCTTACCGCACTCGGGACAGTCCACCAGGGGGGCATCACTCATTTTCTGAATGGCCTCCTGACGGTGGCCACAGCTCTTGCATTCATATTCGTAGATCGGCATGACAACTTCCTCAACAATTACCTAACGGCCAACAGTGGCGGCACCCACCAAGATTGGGGACAATCACCGCGAAATCAACCGCGCAGTATACTCGCCCACAGGCGGCCTGCCCATATCGGCCTGCCGCTTGACGCGCGCCGCCGGCGGCTTGCCCGGAGGCCGGAGAATACTGATAAACTGCGGCGGTTGATCGCCCTGGCGGCCAACTCGCCGACATTCGACCTATTGCAGACGAGTTATGACATGACCCAGAGAACCACCTTTAACGGCATCACCATCACCACCGAAAACAAGTGCGGCTTCTGTGATGGCGCCAAGTGCTGTACCTACATCACGCAGCAGCTGGAAACACCGCGCTCCATGCACGACTTCGACCACCTGCTGTGGCAGATCTCGCATGAGAATATCCGCATCTACAAAGATGAGGATGGCTGGTATCTGCTGGTGGAGAACACCTGCCTGCACCTGCAGAAAGACGGCCGCTGCGGCATCTACCACGATCGCCCGCATGTCTGCCGCGAGCACAGCAATGACTATTGCGAATTTGATGCCCCGGCCGAGGATGGCTTCGACCTCTATTTCCACGACTTCGAGCAGCTCACCAAATACTGCAAGAAGAAATTCAAGGGCTGGAATAAACGCTTTAAGAAGTTCGCCAAGGAGTACGCATAACAGGCAGGGATCAGCTATCCGCTGACCCAGCGGCCAGCGGCCAGCGGCGGCATGATGTCGGCAAAACCCCGAATTGCCGCAAACTCACCCACATCCTTGTCCGGCGCCTTGCTGTCCGGCCGATGCACGCACAACAGACTGCCCATGCCGTATTCCTGCGCCGAACGCAGCACCGGCAGGCTGTCATCCACCAGCAGGGTCTTCTCCCGCTCGAACGGCTCCACGGTGTGCAGCCGGTTCCAGAAGCCCGGATCCTCCTTGGGCACACCGAGGTCGTGGGCGCAGATAATCGCGTCAAGATGGCCGGCCAGCCGGGTGCGGTCCATTTTCAGGGTGAGGCTCTTCATGTGGGCGTTGGTCACCAGCACGGCGCGGCGCTGGCTGGCCCGCACCGCATCGAGAAACCTGACCACGTTGGGGTGCACCGCGATGAGGTGATCGACCTCCTCCTTGAGCGCCGCCACGTCCATGTTCAGCTTGCCCGACCAGTAGTCGAGACAGTACCAGTCCATGGTGCCTTCCACCGCGTGGTAGAGTTTTCGCAACACGGCGCGCGCCTCTTCCAGCGGCACCTCCCGCTCCTCGGCATAACGGCGCGGCATGTGTTCGAGCCAGAAATGGTTGTCGAAATGCAGATCCAGCAAGGTGCCGTCCATGTCCAGCAGTACGGTGCGAATATCATCCCATTGAATCAAACCACTCACCCTCATTTTATTGTCTGTTTCGGTAATGCCGGAACGGGGACCAAATCAGGCCTAAACCCTGGCCCCCAGCGGCCGAAGATACAGTATCACTCCACCCGAATCGACACGACTGACGCCACTATGCCACCCGATAACTATGACATCTCGGCCATTCTGAAAAAGCTGCCCGTATTCGCGGGGCTGTCCGCGGATGAATATGCCCATATCCAGAAGATCTGCCAGCCCGCCCGCGTCGCGGATGGGGAGACCCTGTTTGTGGAAGGCGACAACAGCCCCTGCATGTATGTGCTGCTGTCCGGCGACATCCAGCTGCGCACCCACAACCAGGGCCCCATCCATTCCCTGTCGCCCGGTGAGCTGTTCGGCGAGATCGGCCTCATCAGCCAGCAGAAGCGCACCGCCACCGCCATTGCCCGCGCGCCTTCGGTGCTGCTGCGCATCGACGGCGATGTGTTTCAGAACCTGCTGGCCCGCGAGCCGCGCATCAGTTTCCATATCATGCGCAACATCACCCTCAATCTGGCCAATCACATCGCGCGCATGAACAAGGGCGATATGATGGACTTTATCCCCACCGGCAACTTCTGATCGGTCACCTCCCGCCTGCGCCCCAGGCAGGATGCGATGCCCTTCGATATCAACCCTGCAACACGCTGACCTGCTCCAGCAGGGGCTCGATCCACGGCTTCATCTTGCGGCGCATTAATGGGCCGACCGCATCCGAGTGGGAAAAAAAGGCATCCAGCAGAGGCTCACCGGCAAAGGACAGGGCCACCATCGCGGCCAGCATGGGGCGATGATCCGTCAGCACCGCCTGCACCTGCGCCAGCTCCGCATGATAAGGGTCAAGCTCATCCATAAAGGTCCGGGCAAAGGCCACGACCAGTTCGCTGCTGCGCCCGGCGGCAATGGCGCCCGGATGGCCTTGCGGCAGGGTCGCCCGGAAGTAACCGCCGAGGGTATCAAACAGCGCCACCGCCGCCGCCTCGTCGGCCAGCTTGTCCATCGCCTGGGTGACGGTCTTCAGAAAGGCCTGGCCCGCGGGGCTCAGCGCGCGACACAGCTGGATGGCGACCGCGTTGCCCTGCTCCCGCAAGGGGGCGACGGCCGCGGCCAGTTCGGCATAGGCCGGATGGGCCTCGTCCATCTCCGGCAGGGCATCCGGCATGGCCTGCAAAAAACCGATATAGATGGTGCCCTTGCGCGCCGCGCGCTGCCACAGGTCCTGGTGCACGGCCTCCTCCACCAGTCCCGGTTGCAGGATCAGCCGCACGCTGTTGAGAATCGCCTCGGGTTCGGTCTCAAAGGGCAGATACTCCAGCAGAAACTGCGCCAGCTCGCGGCCGATCCCGGCCTCCACCACCTGCGGCGAGCGCAACATGCGGCGGGCATTTTCCGCCTCCGGCATCACCCACCACGCCAACTCGGCCAGCTCCGGCGTCAGCCCCGGCGTGTGCACCACCGCGACCACCGCCTCCGGCTCACCTAACTGCAACAGGCTATGCAGGCTACTGTTTTCCCGCGCCTGCCCCATGCGGGTCCAGCGCTTGAGATACACGGGATAACCACCGGGCGAACCCAGCACATGGTTCGAGAACAGCTCGCGCACCTGTTTGAGATACTGCTCATCCCGGCAGGTGGGATTCAGCACCACCTTCGCCTCACCCTGTGCGGTGAGCGCGAACACCGTCATTCTGGATTCGTCGATACGCACCGCTTGCAGCTCCTGGGCAAGCAGGACATTGAGGCGGAGGCTGTCTTCAGGGGCAAGGTTCATTGGCATCTCTGGTATTGTCTGGCGACACGCTGTTAACTATTAATAGATCGCCACGAATAGAATACGATAAATTGATTGTGCGGAATGATAAATAACAAACATCAGTTCAGCTGGATACGCCGGCCCCAGGGCACCGCTTGTTTGCCCTTCACCAGCCACAACACGGCAAAGCCGGGTTCCCGCTCGGGAAACTCGCCATCGGCGTCGGTAAAATAGATCAGCAGGTCCGGCGGCTGATCCTGCCGCTCCAGCCAGTCGAAAACGGGCGTAAAGCGCGTGCCACCGGCTCCGGTAAATTCACGCGGCAGGGTCAGCTCTTCCCAGGGTTCAAACAGCCACGGACCATCCTCGGCCAGTTGCGCATCACAGGCATGCAGGACAATACGCGCCCGCATCTGCGCCTTGATGGCATCGATCTCACTAACAAACTCATGCAGTTCCGCATCGGTCATCGAGCCGCTGGTATCCAGCACCACGGTGACATTGATCTGCGCGCTGCGCAGACTGGGGTATACCGCCGGATCACCACGCCGGGTGGAGGGGCGGGCATAACTGTAATCGTCTCGCGCAACATTGGTCACATGATGCGCCAGCAGATTTCGCCACGGCAACTGCGGCTGCAGCAGATGATCGATCAGCCGCGCCATGGCGCCGCCCATCTTGCCCGCCTGCATGGCGATCTGGGCCGCGCCGGCCAGTCGCTGTTGCCACTGGGTGCTCAGGGTTTCACGCTGATCCGGTGTCAGCGGCGCCGGCGGGCCGCCCACACTGCCCTTCTCGGTCCGCTCCCCACCCCCGGTACCGCCCTCGCGGGGCGCCTGATCGGGGGTGATTTCTTGCTGCCTGCCCTGCACCTGATGTTGGTCGTGGTCCGCATCATCCTGCTCATCGTACAGGTGCCGATCCATGGGTTCTTCAATTTCGTCCAGCAGCGACGGATAAATCTCCTCCGCCGTCAGGCCCTCGAAACCCATATCCACCAGCGCACCTGGCGGCGGCGTGAGACCGTCCTTCACCAGCAATTCATTTACCGCCAGGTCGCAGGCCATATCCCAGCGTTTTTTGTCACGGTGTCCGCGCCGCGCAAAATGCGATAGCGCGCAATGTAGGGCCTCGTGCGCCAGCACAAACTGCAGCTGTTCACTGCTCAGGGTCTCAATGTAGTCGGGATTGAAATAGAAGCTGCGCGCATCCGTGGCGGTGGTGGGACACCATGCCGGATCGCCGGCCTGCATCGGCAGGCGTAATACCAGCGCGCCGAGGAAGGGCTTATCGAGGATAAGCCGGGTACGGGCAGCGCTTAATTTCGTATCGAGCAACATCAGTAGACAATAACCAAAGCGAAAGTGGTAATTCAGATTTTGAATTCAATGCCGAGTATATCAGTAATAATTTTGACATCATCCCCCACGAGTCTAGCTTAGACAGCGGCAATACCTGCGCGAATCATTCATCACCACGGAGACACTCTATGACCATGACCACCGACCTTCAAATGCTGCTTGCGGCCAGCCTGTTATCGCTGTTGCAGTTTGTGCCCTATTTCCTCGCCTATCTAAAACACTGGGGAATCTCGGGGATTGTCGGCAATCGGGAAAATATGCCGGCGCTACCGGCCTGGGCCAATCGGGCCAGAGATGCGCAGAGCAACCTCAATGAAAACCTGATCCATTTTGCCGCCTTTGTCCTCATCGCGCATATCCTGGGCCTCTCCAACGAGATGTCCGCGCTGGGCGCCAGCATCTTCTTTTACTCGCGTCTGGCCTACTGGGTCATCTACATTGCCGGCATCACCTGGCTGAGAACGATGGCCTTTCTGGCCGGCCTGGTTGGCGAGATACTGGTGATCCTGCAACTGTTCTGATCAGGCGCTGCCGCCTATCCTGAACATCTGTTTCACACGAAAATCAGGGCGCTGATGCGTAACCAGGCATCAGCGCCTTTTTGATGGCTATCGGAATCAAGTGCCCAGACAGGCAGATTGTCATACCGCTGATTATTTTGCCTGAAAGACACCTCTGACAAACCGGATCTGGCCTTCCCGCAGACTGCGCTGGGCGTTCTCGGCCTTTTGTCCAAGATTGTCGACATAGGCCGACAGGCTCAGCGGCGCCGGCGGGGCAACCTCGGGGGTATTTTTTACCGGGGCGACACCACCCAACTGCGAGTCGCTGGCATCCTCAAAGAATTCCGTGATGAACCCTATCTCGCCGAGAAGCGACTGCATCTGTTCGGCGGAAACCAGCAAATTGTCCGCCGGGTCAGTCGCCCAGGGCAGCGGAAAGTAGGACACCGCCGCATCCCCGGCGGCCATCTCCTGAAAGGCAAATCGTCCACCCGGCTTAAGCACCCGGTAGACCTCGGCGTAGAGCGTCCGCTTGTCCGCGATGTTCATGCCGACATTCTGCATCCAGGCGGCATCAAACGAATCGTCAGGAAAAGGCAGTGCGAGGGCACTGCCTTCGTGGATGTTGATTTGCTCGTCAAGGCCGGTCAGCCGATTCAGCAGTTCCGCACCGATGCAGTAATCACGCGACAGTTCGATGCAATCAACATTGCAGCCCGGCGAGGCCGCCAGCATCCGGGCGGCGCCGGCCAGTCCGGCCCCAATATCAAGCACGCGCTCTCCCGCCTGGATCTGTGACAGCTCCAACAGTCTAAGCGAGGCGGGGAAGCCACCGGTGTGAAAATGGTCCAGCGCCCCCAGCTCCTGCGGCGTCAGGCGTTGCTCGGGATTTAATCCTGCCGCGCGGAGAGCGTCGAGGATTCGCGCCTCAATGTCACGGACCGAATAGTGGGTGATCAAACTTTCCATAAACAACGAGCCTCACTAGTAAAGACGGATAAGCTGCCAAGTGAGCAACCCCGAATTCCGGGGACAGCATACCTCTTTAACCTACTGAACCTGATCGGATTATAAATTAGTATTCTATCCCTGTATTCGCGCTGCTACCTTCCTGCGAAGAAAGCACGAGGCAAGATCTGAATCTATTACCTTTTGATTGTCAATATAGATAGTGCTATTTTTCTTTTCCGAAATATTTCTTCGTGAAAATTAGTTTATTAAAAGCGACAGCAGTATCTTCACGATTAAGAATTTTTACTATGGATAATGTGGCATTTAAATTTTGGGAAATAACTTCTGAAGTAAGGGCGCCTCTAACACCGCCTGCAAGAACATTTATATAATCGTAGGCTTTATCGCAAGCGTTATATAATTTTCTGTATTTTTCTTTTTCGATCTGCTCCAAAAATCGATCTCTTGGATTTCCATCTTCCAAAATCCCTATGCCGGTTGGCACATGACTATAAGTCACTATATTGCTTAAGAGGCCGTTTGCAATATCTAATCTTTTCGATACACCAATATAATTACTTAAAATAATGCTGTGCTTTGCAACCAGTGAGTAGCTCCGATTAAGTGTAGCTAATTTGGATATAGACTTTTTATGCTTATCCATTCGCCTTAACGCGTATTCAATATTAAATTGAATAGAATTAGGGTGATCCTCGTTTTTCTCAACAGTTTCAATTATATCCAATATCTCGTCAGAAAATAATTGAGCTTCAAGAATTTTTTGTGATGCATCCTGATAAAAATTTATGATTTCATCCGCTGCGGACATACGATAAGTTAAATTAAGCTGCTTAATAGCATTCGATGACCCAACCTGAAATGCAATTAAAAACCCGAGCATGGTTAGCAATGAGGTTCCGATTGATAGCTTAGCTGTTTCCGGTAAAGCTATAAACCAGTCAACTAACTCAGCAGGCGTAAATGGAGTTATAGGCCCCCAAATGTATAAAAGTATGGCAATAAGTAATATTCCCAACATGCTCCTATTTAGGAAATTGAAAATATACGCTATCAGGATGTACAGTTGAATAAACCTGACGATCATAAATTTCTTATATTCAGCTATTGCATCCAAAGGGACTATTTCACTCTCTCATGAAAATTATAGTTATAGGACAATAGGGGACTCCTCATTAGGTTGAGGTGTCCGATTCAACGGGGGAAGTTCACCATCGCTTGAATGCGCCTGTTATGCGATAATTCATTTTGGCTTATATAGAGCTGCACTAAAATTGCATTTATTGCACTCCATGATATTACTTGTTTCTCCATACGCTACAATTACCAAATTATTCTCAACGACGCTATTTACTAGGCACTTAGGGCAAATAGGATTATTTAGTGATATTGCTCTTACGTAGGCATTATTAATCATTAAAGTTTGCCCTCTAAAATTACGTGCGACACAGTTCGCTGCCATTATTGCGTACTGTTTAAGTTCTATAACCATCTCTTTCATCTTGAATCACCTCGTATTCTATTTGACTTGTAATTCAGAATAATAGGAGTAAATCAACTTCTCCAACGCCAATGCGTTATTTCGCTAAAAATCAGGAATATATTTCACATAACAGGAGAGCGGGGTCAGTTCTCGAGGAGAGCGGGGTCAGTTCTCGTATTGTTACATCCTCGTCCGAACAAGCCGCCCGACCGTTGCAAGGTGAATTCCAAAATGTTCGGCAATTTCTCGATAGCTATACGCTCCGGTAGCGTAGGCGGCGATGATCGCGTCATTTCTTGTGCGGTGTCGAGCAGCGATCTTTGCCAGGGTGGGTGCAGGTCCGCGTCGTTGGGCCCGGGGGATACTCAGTTCGTCGCCCTGCACGTCGGCCTTCTTTTGCATCCGTGCCACAAATTTCTCGTCGCCCAGATAAATCTGCTGACGCAGTCCTTCCCATATACTGTTTCCCGAGATCCCTTCCAACACAAATTCGTTGTATCGCCGCCTTGCCTCCGCGCGCCGTCTCCCAAATCGTGCCAGCGTGACATCCGTCGCCAACCAACCGGGCACAGGCGCATCACCCAACATTGCGCGATAGCTACTCCAGGGATATTTCCCGGGATGCTTGACCATGCCCGCGCGCACTGGATTAAGAACGACATAGCGGGCCAGTTCAAGAAGGTAGCTTTCCTTGTCCACCAGGATGCCTTTGAATCGCCCTTGGAACAGATGTCCTGTCCTCCCGTGGCGCCGGTTTGATGCTTGTGTATACATGCCATTGAGCTGCCGCATCCCTTTCGACAGATTGCCATCCGGTGTTTCAACAACCAGATGATAGTGATTCGTCATCAGGCAATATGCATGACACATCCAGTTGAACCGAGTCACGACCTCTTCCAAGATACCAAGAAACATCAGCCGATTTTCGTCGTCTTCAAATATCGGCTCGCGCCGGTCACCGCGCGAGGTCACGTGATACAGCGCGCCAGGGAATTCGATTCGTAGGGGTCTTGCCATGGTTGGAGCATACCTTAAGATGGGGCGAATTCAGGTAGCAAGTGCACCACTCAATGATCCATAGAAGACTTCGTGAGG
>JAVVEP010000010.1:1223-111742 GCA_032250735.1 Gammaproteobacteria bacterium | reverse complement strand
CCACTTCGGTCAGCACTTCCAGCAGCGCCGATTCCTTGAGCGGGTTGAAGTGAAACAGATTGAGCACCGTCGGTCCGACCAGCAGTCCCACCGCCAGATAAATAATGGCCGGGGTGACCGGCAGGCGCTGGAGTATCGGCGCCGTCAGGCCCCTCACGAGCAGCATGCCGCCCACGAGTAAAAACCATTGTGCGTTAGTCATGGTGCGTTCGATTCATTGGGTTTCTCGGTTGACGTGATTGTTTCGGCGCATCTCGTTTGAAATCGTCCGCTGCCGACCGTCCGCTGCCGACAATGCTGACACACCTTCACGATGAACCGGGCAGGGTGGCGTGATTCGCTCAGGAGATCGAAAGAAAGTTAGGAAGTAGACATGAGGCGCAGCATTATTTGCATATCGGCCAGGACGCGTCGTTCGGCGTCGGCGTTCACCAGAGATAAGCAGACAGTAAACATTTCCATCCGGGCGGGCGTGGTCGAAGAGGGCGTGGCGAAACACCTGTCGATCTCCACGGTGGAGGACGACCTATGCGGTCATCTTCACTCTGCGAGGTTTGATGGCTGGCATCAGCATCTACTACAAGCCTATGTTATATAACGGTTCCAAAATTCTATCCACGTGACCGATTGTCTTATGCAAGACACTACTCATGTAGGAGCGGCGGCTCGCCGCTCCTGCACCAGAATCACATATTATTGCTTGTTCCATGGCTGAATAGGTATCGGCTGAATAGGTATTCGCAACAGCTATTCTGACGTGCCTGCATCAGCGTTCCTCGGCAGACACGCCTGGCCTGCCGTTACTTAACCCGCATGTCATTCTTGACGGATACCACACCCTTGACGCGGCGCGCCACCTCAACCGCCCGGTTGATGTCCGCCTGAGAATTAACGAAGCCGCTCAGTTGTACCACGCCCTTGAAGGTCTCGACATTGATCTCGGCAGATTTCAGGTTTGCATCATTTAATATGGCCGTTTTCACCTTGGTGGTGATGAGGGTGTCGTCGACGTATTCGCCGGTCCCTTCCTGCTTCTCTGTGGAGGCACAGCCCGCAAGGGTAACCAGGCCTGCGCCGGACACCAGTGTTGCGGCCAGGAACAGTGCAGAAAGATACTTATTGTTGTGTTTCATGTTGGCTTCTCCAGTTGTTGTTAAGTTGTTGTTAAGTTGTGAGTCATTAGGGATTAAGTGATGCGGGTCAGACCCAGTCCTGTCTTCAGTCCCGTTCTCTTACTCCAGCGGTTAGCAAGGAAACCTTATTCCTTGTTGCTGTCTTCGAATCGTTTGATCTGCTGCTCTGCTTCGTCCTTGGTGATGCCATAAGATTCCTGAATCTTGCCCGCCAATTGGTCGCGCTTGCCGTTAATCACATCGAGTTCATCGTCGGTGAGTTTTCCCCATTGCGACTTTACCTTGCCCTTAAATTGCTTCCAGTTTCCCTGGACCATATCCCAGTTCATAATCTGCTCCTTTGATTGACGATTTGATTACCGTTACTAAATCTATAGTGCACAGACATTGACGGTCTGTGCGCTATCGTACGCAACGCCTGTGTGTCTCGCGGCGCGTTCACTTGTGCCTTGTCCAGGCCGCACCACTCAATGGCTGCGTTGCGTGCCAATGATCAGTTTCAAATGATCAGTTTCATCTGTGTGCTAACGGACAGACGCCTGGCGGATCCTGCGCCATGTTATGCCGTCGTGATTATGCACAATACAAGGAATAGCCGGTTGCCAGGCAAAAAACCAGTACCCGCCGTTAATCGCATACTCGCCGCCTTGCCGCGCGAGGATCGACAGCGTTTCCTGGCGGTGTGCGAGCCCGTCGAACTGGTGTTTGCCGAGATTCTCGCCGAGCCCGGGGAGCTCATTCGTCATGCCTGGTTTCCGAGCGAATCTTGTATCTCGCTCATGATGCCGATGGATCCACGCAGCAGTCTCGAGGTGGGACTGGTCGGCAATGAAGGCATGCTGGGTGTGTCCCTTATTCTGGGGGTGGAGGTGTCGCCGCTGCACGCCCTGGTGCTGGGCGCGGGCCCGGCTCTGCGCATTGGTGTCGTGCCGCTGCGCCGTGAGCTCGCTCGCAGCCCCATCCTGGAGCATCTGCTCAAGCGCTATCTGCACGTCATGATCGAACAGATTGCACAGACGGCGGCCTGCACCCGCTTCCACGTCGTCGAGGCACGCCTGGCCCGTTGGCTGCTGATGATGCGTGATCGGGCACACTCAGACACGTTCCACATCACCCATGAATTCCTCGCCTACATGCTGGGTGTGCGCCGCGTCGGCATCACCCGGGCCGCCAGTTCGCTGCAGGCTCGCAAGTTAATCAGCTATCAGCGTGGGGATATTACGATTCTCAACCCGCGCGGTCTGGAAGCGGCTTCCTGTCAGTGTTACGCCGACGACAAGGCAAGCTACGCGCGTATGCTGGGGTAGGTCGAGAGACTGGTTTATGGACGACCTGTAAATGCGTGACTGGAACGCCATGCGACCCACACGATCATGCAATTTTTCTCCCCATCATCTCACGCACATAGCACGTCACGCGCACAGCACGCGGGACATCGAAAAATTCTCGTCCTATGTTCGATAACGTACAGATGCAATCTGCGCAGCCCTATATGATTCACGACAAGGCTAGCAGTCCTTATTGACAAACCTGGAGTGTTGATTCTGCCTGCAATCTACTTCAATTCTACACGGACGGAAAAGACTATGAAAATATCCAATCACCACGATGCTCTTCGAATCATGACGCGCATCATGACGCGCATCATGACGCGAGCCGGCCTGGTCGGTATTGCTGGCATAACGCTGTTAATGATTGGCTGTGCAAGCATGCCGCCGCCAACGGAACAGATCGCGGTGTCAAAGGCGACGGTCGCTCGCGCGGCCAGTGTCGGAGGCAATGAGTATGCCCCCGTGGAATTAAAAACCGCCACCGAAAAAATGAATGCTGCCGAACAGGCAATGGCCGACGAGGACTACGTCAAGGCAAAACGTCTGGCGGAACAGGCACAGGTCGACGCCAAGCTCGCCGAAACCAAAGCCGCTTTAGCCAAGGCCCAATTGGCGGTTAAAAATGCGGAGGAGTCGAATCGCATTCTGCGCGAGGAATTCGAACGTATCGCGCCGTGAATCAGAATGGCGCCAACAGCAACCTGTATAAATGCACACAAAGGAATTGATCATGCGAAGCAACCCTATTGTACCCACCCTCCTTGTCATCGGCGCCACCCTTATGGGTTGCAGCACCGTACCGGAGAAACACGCTGTTCTTGAAGAAGCCCGTAGCAATTACCTTGCGGCGCAGAGCAATCCCGACGTCACCAAACATGCGGCAGTGGAACTGCAACAAGCTGGCAAGGCGCTGGAAAGCGCGGAAAATGCCTGGAGCAAAAAGGAAGATGAGGAGTTGGTCGATCATTTGGCCTACCTCGCCAAGCAGCGCGCGTTGATCGCCCAGGACACGGGAAAGCTGCGTGCCGCCGAAATGGATGTCGTCAGTGCCGACGAAAGGCGCGACGCGGTCCGCCTCGAACTCCGAACTGCCGAAGCCGATGCGGCTCGTAAGCAGGTGGGGATAGCGCAGGAGGCCGCTGTGCAACAGGCGCAGGAAACGGCCGCCGCCGAAGCCTTAAGAGAAAGAAGCAAACTTCGCCAGGCCGAGATCACCGCGGCCGCTGCCGCACAGGCCGCTGCTGAATTGGGTGCCGCAACCACAAGAGTGAGTGAGATGGAGAAAGAGCTTGCGGAATTGAATGCGCGGAAAACCGAACGTGGACTGGTCATCACGCTCGGCGACGTTCTGTTCGATGTCAACCAGGCCGAGCTGAAACCGGGATCCGAGCGCAATGTGCAGAAGATCGCCGATTTTTTGCGGGAGTACCCGGAACGCAAGGTGCTAATCGAAGGCTTCACCGACAGCACCGGCAGTGAAAGCTATAACCAGGTGCTCTCGGAACGGCGCGCCGAAGCTGTGCGCACATTTCTGATCCGCAGAGGCGTCAGCGCAGACCGCGTCGCCGCGCGTGGCTATGGCGAGTCGAATCCAGTTGCCAGCAACGCTACCGCTGCCACGCGACAACTCAATCGCCGCGTGGAGATTGTCATTTCCGAGGATGAACGTGAAGTCGATCCGCGCTGATTTATTTTGCTGCGAATCATTCAAGTTCGGCGGGGATTGCCCTGGCCACCCTGGAATTATAGGAAATATAGACCACTAATTTCCCCGAGCATGAGCCACTGCGGTTCAGGTTTGGGCAAGGACGCGTAGTTCTCTACGCACCGGGCCACGGATGGCCACTAATTCAGTACCCGTTTGATATGTTCGGAGGTCGGTTATGGATCAGTTACATAGTCGTTACGGAGAACAAGGTTCCGTTCCCATTCGGAGCGTACGATTTTATCCGGTCGAGAGTGAATGGTGGTTTGCAATTCGGCGCGGTCCGGATCAGGGGCCTTATCCGACGCGAGCCTCGGCAAGGAAGGGTCTGGTTGAGTTTCTGAATGACCAGTTTGCGTTTGAGAATCGGCTGCAGCAGGATCGCGAAGTTAGCACCAGACAAAACAAGAGCGGCCGACAGATATTTAAAGACTTGTCTGGATAGATTTATACCTGGATTCTCGGTTAAGCCACGGGTTCAGGTTATATTCAGCCGATCCCGTCGCGGATATATACATGGCGGTATCGCGTTTCTGAATGCTGATGAAGAAGTTCGATACTCGATATCATTGAAATTATTCTCGTTGTCCACTGGCTTAAAGTTTTTTTACAGGGAACACCATGGGCGTGCTTATACAAGTCCTGCTGGTTATCGCAAGTGTTGTGTACCCACCGCGATTCTAATTTCAGAATCAGGTCAGAGGTTTTCCGTGGGAAGACGGCGACAGATTTTCGATTCACCCGATAATTAAAATATTAAAAAAGGAGAAGAACAATGTTATGGACCATCGCAGTCATCCTGATTGTACTCTGGCTTCTGGGTTTTGTTTCCGCGTACACCATGGGCGGATTTATTCATGTGCTCCTGGTGATTGCGGTCATCGTGATTCTGGTTCAGCTCATTCAGGGTCGACGTCTGTAATGCCCTCGCTACGACCGGCGATTTTTTCACAGGCTCTCAGTGCTTACTACGACGGCGGGCAATAGCAGGTCCTGTCAGAATTAAGGCCGAAAAGTGAGAGGGTGCCACATCACCAGCGTTGTCCGGTCTCAAGCAGCTTTCTGAAGGACTCGGCGGGCACGGCGTGACTGAAGTGAAAACCCTGCCCCTCTTCGCACTGTTGATTACGCAGGAATGCAAGTTGCTCGGGGGTCTCCACCCCCTCGGCAATGACCCGTTGCTTGAGGTTTTTGCCCAGGCCGATCACTGCGGCCACAATGGTCGCGCCGTCCGCGTCGTTGACGATGTCGCGCACGAAGGATTGATCGATTTTCAGGGTGTCGATCGGAAAGCGTTTCAGATAACTGAGGCTCGAATAACCCGTACCGAAGTCATCGATGGCCAGGCGCACGCCTATGGCCTTGAGCGCGTTAAGCACAGACGCCGAGGACTCGGCGTCGTGCATGAGGACGGTTTCGGTCAGTTCCAGTTCCAGAAGGTCCGGCGCCAGGCTGGTCTCCCGTAGGATCTGCTCGACTCCCTCGATGAACCCTTTGTGCCTGAACTCCACCGCGGAAACATTGACGGTCACGGGTACGACGCGCAGACCGGCAACCTGCCAGGCCCGCACCTGCCTGCAGGCTTCGCGCAGCGCCCAGCGGCCAATCTTCACGATGAGTCTGCATTCTTCGGCAATCGGCACGAAATGTCCGGGGTATACGAGTCCGAGTTTGGGATCCTGCCAGCGGATCAGCGCCTCGGCGCCGGTCATCGCCCCTGACACGAGATTGATCTGCGGCTGGTAGTACAGCAGGAACTCGCGCTCCTTCAGGGCACGCTGCAGATGGCTCTGCACGGCCAGACGATGACTCACATCAATGTTCATGTCGGTGCTGTAAACTGGTAGGTGTTGCGGCCGTCCGCCTTGGCGTGAAACATCGCGGTATCCGCGTTCTTTATCAACGCGTCCACGTTGTCGCCGTCGACCGGATATACGCTGATGCCGATGCTCAGGGTAACATCGAGCTCCTGTTGGTCGATGACATGCGGCGCGGCAAATGCGGTGATCAGGGTTTCCGCAACCAGGTCGGCACCCTGCGGAAACTTAATTTCATCCAGCAGGATCACGAATTCGTCCCCGCCATAGCGGCATACCATGTCGGTGCTGCGCACACTCGCCAGCAGGCGTTCCGCAACCAACTGCAGCAGCTGGTCGCCGATCGCATGCCCCAGCGAGTCGTTGATGCGTTTGAAATCATCCAGATCCAGAAACAGCAACGCGACCTGTTTTCCGTGCCTTCGGGCCAGCCCTATGGCCTGGGAGAGCCGTTCCATCAACTGCGTGCGATTGGGCAGATCGGTGAGAAAGTCGTGTTTGGCCTGATGGGCCATTTTCGACGCCATAGCCCGCGACTGGCTGACGTCATGGAAGACAATCACTGCGCCGCTGACGTTACCGTCGCGATCGTGGATGGGCGCGGCGGAGTCCTCGATGGCGGACTCGGACCCGTCGCGGCGAATCAGTACGCAATCCGCGGAGAGGCCCACGATCCGGTCCTCGTCGAGCGCGCGCTGCGCCGGATTCACGGCGGTCTGGCGGGTCTTGCCGTCGATGATCCTGAACACCTCCGTAAAGGGTCGCCCCAGTGCCTCCTCGCTGGACCAGCCGGTCATGGTCTCCGCCACCAGGTTCAAATAGGTGATGTTGCCGAGATTATCGGTGCTCAGCACGGCGTCGCCGATGGAGTTGAGGGTCACCTGGGCGCGCTCCTTCTCCTCGAACAATGCCTCTTCCGCCTTCCGTAACCCGAATTCCGTTGACTTGCGCGCGGTGACATCCTCGACCGTCTGCACATACCCGTGCGGCGCCACGCCGTCGCCCATGGCGGCGCTGTTGACGCGCGTCCACACCACGCTGCCATCTTGCCGCTGAAAGCGGAACTCTGCCCGCAACGGCGCATTGCTGTGCGCCGCGGCGCGCCAATCGTCGATCACGCGCTGCCGGTCCTCCGGGTGAATCGCCATGCTCCAACGCGTGCCCAGCGCCTGTTCGAAACTCAGCCCGGATATCCTTTGATAGGCCGCGTTGGTATACACGCAACTGCCCTGGGCATCGGAGACGAAGATGCCCAGCGGAGAGGCATCACTTATCGCGCGGAAGCGCGCCTCACTGCTCAGCAGTGCTCCCCGGGTGGCCTTGCCGTCAACGACGTAACGCAGGGTACGCGACAACCAGTGGCTGTCTACATGGCCTTTGAGGAAATAGTCGTGTGCGCCACGCTGTACGGCCTGGCGCGCCAGGTCTTCATCGTCTGCCGGAGTCAGGATAAAAATCAGGGCGTTTGGCGCGGCCGCGATTATCTGGTCGAATACCTCGAGGCCCTGGCCATCGGGAAGTGTAAGGTCAAGCATGACCACCTCGACACCTCCCTTGCCCAGGCGTTGCAGTGCGTCGGTGAGCCGCGTCACCCGTTCGACATGGAATGCGCCGCCTTGTGTGTCGGCAAATCCCGCCTGGATCAGCCCGGAAACACCGGGTTCCTGTTCCACGAAAAGTACGGTAGTCGCGGCAGCCGGTCGCTTGCCGGACCTGATCCTGCCGCCGGCGATGCTGGGGACACGCTGCCTGGTTCTGCTGCTGTCAAAGCGTTTGATCTGTGGTCCGATGAGGTTGTTAGTGGTGTCGTCAACGCGCCTGGCAGAAAGCGCGCCGGGGTGGGCATCGCTGAGACTGTTGAACAGCAGCTCTACCTTGCTTTTGAACGGCTTCCAGTTGCGTTCAATGATATCCCAATCCATACCGAAATCCTTTCGTGACCGGAATGCTAGCTTAGTTGCATGGTCAGGCCGGATCTGTCTGCTAGCGTACATAGGTTTGTGCAGCCGGCCGTTGTCCGTCATACCGGCGCATGCTCAGAGGCCGCACGCAATGGCTCCCGGCCTTCGCCAGGATGACATATAACTACTCGATAACTACTCGTTAAACACAGAAGCGGATTCCAGCGTTTAATAAAAAATGTCGCCTCGTTGTTTCCGGAAAGGGTGAGAGCCTGTGAAAAAATCGCCGTGTCGAAGTCATCATCGCCAAGCTCAGTGCTGTCTTGCGCTGGCGCTGACGGGAATGTCCGGAATCCATGCTGACCTCAGCGCGTGAGTAACCGGGAGTAGGCGGTCGAATTCCTTCTTGACGACCGCATAGCACTCGCAGGCACGCGCTTCCAGTCCGGGGCGGTCGAGCACCGTGATGTGGCCACGTTGATACCTGATCAGGCCGGCCTTCTGCAGATTGCCCGCCGCCTCCGTGACGCCCTCGCGGCGCACGCCGAGCATATTCGCGATTAACTCCTGGGTCATGACCAATTCGTTGGAGGGCAGACGGTCGAGGCTCAGCAACAGCCAGCGGCACAGTTGCTGATCGAGAGAATGATGGCGGTTGCACACCGCAGTCTGTGCCATCTGCGTCAGCAAGGCCTGCGTGTAGCGCAGTAACAGATGTTGCAGCTCGCCGGAGCGATTGAATTCCTGCTTGAGCAGTCGCCCCTTCAACCGGTAAGCATGGCCGGCGCTCTGCACGACGGCCCGGTTGGGCATGGTTCTGCCGCCCATGAACAGGGCGACACCGATGATACCCTCATTGCCGACCACGGCGATTTCGGCCGACGCGCCATCCATCATGACGTAGAGCAGGGAGACGATAGCCGTGGTGGGAAAATAGACATGATGCAACTCGCTGCCGGACTCGTAGAGCACCATGCCGAGCGGCATCGGGACCAGCTCAAGATGCGAGGACAGGCGCGCGTATTCCTCCTCCGGGAGTGCGGCGAGCAGGTGATTCTGATGGGGGGTGTGCTGGTCGTGCATAGGCGAACTCCAAGCTTTTGGTTGCGATTAAACTGCCTTAGGGACGTGGCAGAACCTGGTACTGCCGATAATAGAGCAGTATAGACCACCCATTTTTGCGTGTGCGCGACAGCGCACAGACGTAGCAGGCAGGTCGGGCAGATGACACGACAGGCACACCCTGCGATTGCCGTTTATGTACGCTAGTACTCCTTCAACCTAATAATGACGGGCTCAGCGTTCCTGTGGTGTTTCGCGGCAAGGCGCAGTGCGCAGGCAATGGCCATAGTCCTTGTCAAGCACTGCAACGCGGCAGCGGGACACCACAGGAGCGCCCGAAGGGTTGACCTGTCAGCGTCCATGGCGGCGTTGCGCCTCTTACTAAGGGCTACGGCCATTAGTTGCGAGGCACGCCTTGCCCTGAACGCTGACAGGCCAACTGAGCCCGTCATTATTAGGTTGAAGGAGTACTAGCAGACAGATGGCGAGGGGCGCTCTGCATAGGCTGGAACTATCGGCGCCGCGGTCGGTGGCATCATCGGCCACGAAGTCGACGACGATAAATGATGATCAACGTGAGCTGCGCTGATCGGCGGGTGAGTCGCAGTCGCACATTGTTCTGATCCCATAACGAGAATGACTGACACAGTTGCTCTCATTTCCATGTCAATTTTTTAAAGAGGTATGAATCATGAAACCAGTCCAGATCGTCAGTGCAGCCCTGGTGGTAATTGCGTTATTTGTAGCACTCCCCGGTTGCGAGAAGCAGGGCCCGGCGGAGAAAGCCGGCGAGAGTATCGACAATGCGGCAGAGAAGGCAGGAGATAAAATCGAAGAAGCCGGTGATGCCATCGAGGATAAGACACAGGACGATAACAAGTAACCTTTGACGGTTAGTGCAGGCGAACGGCAGGTGATGAAAATACGGCGCGGCACATACCAGCAAGGCGCATGAAAAGGATACCCTTCATTCGGAACGCCGGGACAAAACGTGTAGTTGTAGTTAGCGGTGTGATTGTGTTGGCGGTTACAGCCGGTCGGACTCGGCAGGCGGAGATTGGTCAGCCGCCGATACGTATGTTGTCCAGAGATCCCAGCACGCCGAAAACCTGCAGTAGCCATAGTACGACAGCAATGACGATCACGATATTTAGAATATTTTTGATCTTGCGGTCCATGGGTATGTAGGTATTGACGAGCCAAAGCAGTACGCCAATCACGATCAGGATGACGATCAGATTAATCAGAGGCATGCAGTTTCTCCTGTCAGGACGGAGGCAATTTGCCTTCGTCTCCTTGTTGATTTAGCGTTTGATTTAGCGTTTGATCCGGGAAAGTTTTGAGCCCTCGATACTGATCTCAGCCGATCAAGAGCGACCCGCAGGCTGTATACAGACAAACCCTGTTCCCGGCAGCGCACAAACGCCAAACCTTACCGAAGCAGGGCTTGGCGTGGCGGGTCGTTTATCTCAACCGTGCCGACGACGTCGACGAAATCCAAGCCCCGTGAGTCCGAGTCCCATCAGCGCCAGCGTGGCCGGCTCGGGTACGCTCACACCACCACCGTTAACAGGGGCGTATGGAAGAAAGGCGACCTCCATCGTGCCGCCGGGTGTCGTTGTAACATCAAGGCCGCCGTTCAAGCCGTTGCTGCCGGCCAGAACACCCGTGCAAATGCCGGAGAGGCTGTTTTGTTGCAACACTACCTGACCAGTATCCGCCAGGGCTCTACCGCAAAGATCCGTTGAGGTGGTGAACATGCCGATGTCGGTGAGCGCGAGAATGTTCCCGAGGAATGTCGTGTTTACATCGATGGTCGCGGAACTGCCGACATTCCAATAGACACCGGCGCCGTCATCGGTATTGATCAGGTTCACGACAGAATTGGGCGAGGTGATCAGCGTGCTCGGCATCTGAAACACCCAGGCCGCATTGGCGTTGCCCCCGCCGTCAAGCGTCAGAGACCCGGACAAATTGGTCGTTCCCGCCGGGACTGTATAGACGCCCGGAGCGAGCGTCCCTGCAAGCGTCAGATCCGCATCTATCAGGACGGTACCTGACCCCAGAGAGGCAAGATTGTTTCTCGCAGTGGTGAGTTGATCCTGAGCCGACTGCGCGAGTGCACCGCCGGCATATACGCTTCCTCCTGTCACCTGCGGGTCCGAGACCCCAACGCCGGGTGAGGAGTTAAATCCGGTAATCGCATTCGCGCCACCGCTTGACCAGACACCGACATTGCCAACGATGGTACTTGTGGGGACATTGGTCACGGTCGAGGCGCCTAGAACCGTAAAGCTCGCCAAATCGGAACCCAGCAATGGCGTCGCCAATACCGGGGAGGCGCCGTAAAGCGTAGTGATTACCGTCAATGACAGTAGTGACAAGTATTTTGGTGCGTTCATCAGATTCATTCCTTGTATTCGTTATTCATCCTGAAAGTTTCACCCGGATGGGGAAAAAATCACTTTACTCACGAGCGGACTCGGGGATTAAAAGCACCGCAAAAACCACGTTACCATTTTTGAACTGCTTAAGCCCTATATAACTATAGTGCAATTTATATGCGTTGATTATTTTTTGATAAAGTCCTGTTATCCGTGAACAGGCATGAAAACCAGGCGTACAGCTTGCCAACGAAAGTATAAGCAGCATAAACACCAAACACCCTTTTCCGCATGGGTCGACGGGTAATTCACGAGCGCCAGTAGGGTTTCCCCTGTCAGGACGGAGGCAGCTTGCCTCCGGTCCCTTGTTGATTTAGCGTTTGATCCGGGAAATCTTCGTGCCCTCGATGCTGATGCCCGCCATCAATCCTTGCTGGCTGAAAATAAACGCATAGGCATCATTCTTTAGCGAGGATGTCGAAAGATTCTTTGCCACCCCCTCGTCGACCACAACAACGGTCGGACCCACGCCAATTTCCCAGCCCTGGGTCTTTTCGACGTAACTAACCGCCTTATCCGTCATCAGAAACACGGCGTATCCGTAGGACTGGGCACCTATTTGCAGACCCCAGGATCCGGTAACGGAGTTGTAATAATCGGTGACTTTCGAGCCCTTTATCAACACGCCTTCGCCATAACTGCCGCCAAACACCAGGCCGGCCTTGATGATATTGGGGAACACCAACACCGCCTTGGCCGTGCTCGAAAGCGTTTTGGCAACAGGTTCGGTTTGATAGAGCGTCTGCAAGGCCTGCCGGGAATCCTTATCCAGATCCTCAGCGGTTGCCGCGCCTGCCTGATTCATTACGCTTATGGTGACGATGGCGGCCGTCGCGAGCGCGAGTGAGCGGACTTGGCTTCGTATGTTATACATCTTGATGCTCCTTGCTGGTTAGGTTGTTCCTGGGCAGCCCGACGGGCGGAAATAGCCATCCGGGTAGCCGGATGCCGGAGCCCGCCTTTCACCGCTGGCGCATCCTGCGCAGCGACGTCCTGCATCGATCGCAGGGAAAACTCCGGATGAGGCAAAAGATTAGTCGTATTATCACGCGCGATCTGTACGCTGACGTACATAGCACGACCCTCGTCCGCCGTGGGTGGGCGACCTCGAAGGTCGGGCATGCGCTTGCAACCTGGCGTGAAGAGGCCGCGCGATTGGGTCTCATGCAAACCGGGATCGATCGCATGGCAACATGACGATTTGGGAGCGGCGCTTGCGGGACATTGATGGCTTGGGATGGCTTGTTATCCAGAACAGCAGGCCCTTCTGGCCGCCATCGCGGGTATGCCTCATAATGTGCCCTCTAAAGAATTATTGAACAGGGTATTTTTCATGGTATCGACACTGATGATGGCCGAAAAAACCGCGTCATCACCGGCTTTTTGTGGCTTGTTTACAGTCGAATGGAATAGCCAATCACTCCATTATTTGCGCTGATGCTGATATGCTAATGAACGATAGCCACTGGATGCGCCATGCCCTGTTGCTGGCACAGCGCGCTGAGCAACAAGGTGAAGTGCCGGTCGGTGCCGTGATTGTGCGCGAGGGCGGGTTGCTTGCCGAAGGCTGGAATCAGCCGCTAGTCAGCCATGACCCTACCGCGCATGCCGAGGTGATGGCCTTGCGCGCCGCGGGCCTGGCAGAGGAGAATTATCGCCTGCCCGGCACCACGCTCTACGTCACACTGGAACCCTGCGTGATGTGCGCCGGGGCCATTATTCATGCGCGTGTTGCGCGGGTGGTGTATGGTGCAACGGATCCGCGGGTCGGCGCCGCCGGCAGCGCGTTTTCCCTGCTGGGCAGTGATCAGTTTAACCATGCCGTGCAGGTTGAGGGTGGTGTGCTGGCAGGGGAATGCGGTGATCTGTTGCGGCGGTTTTTCCGCGCCAGACGCTAACCTGAATCCGTGGTTAAGCCACGGATTCAGGGCTAATACAATTAACATTAAATGACTGGATGACCATGCCCGTGAAAGATATTGCTGTTGGTGTGATGCTGCTGTGCGGCGGATTGTTTGTGGCGGCGGCGCAGGCGGAGAATCCCTGGGCGAACGTACCCTACGAGCCCACTGACGTAGAGATGAATCTGATCGAAGTGGCCCCCAATACGTACTACGTGCAAGGGGTTGCCGGCGAGGCTACGGATAATCAGGGCTTTATGTCGAATGCCGGGGTGGTCGTGACCGAGCAGGGGGTGGTGGTGGTGGATGCCCTGGGCACGCCGTCGCTGGGCTATCTGTTGTTAACCAAGATTCGTGCCGTTACCGATAAACCCGTCGTCAAGGTGGTGGTTACGCATTACCACGCGGACCATATTTACGGCCTGCAGGTGTTTAAGGATCAGGGCGCGGAAATTATTGCCCCGCTGGGCGTCAAGGACTATCTGGCATCGCCGGCGGCAGAGGGACGCCTGAAGCAGCGCCGCGAAGCACTGTTTCCCTGGGTCGACGAGAATGCCCGCCTGGTTGAGCCGGATGTCTATGTTGCGCAGAAAATGCAGTTCCAGCTAGGGGGGCTCGATTTTGAGATTATCCCGCTGGGCTCAACACATTCAGAAGGCGACCTGATGCTGAATGTTGTCCAGAGCGGCGTGACGTTTGCGGGGGACCTGATTTTTGAGGGGCGTATCCCCTTTGTTGCGGGTGCCAAGCCGAAGTATTGGATAGAAAGCCTGACCAATATGGATACCAGCAGACTCAAGGCGATTGTGCCGGGGCATGGGCCGGTATCCACCAGGCCCGCCACAGCGGTGAGTTTTACCCTGGAATATCTGCTTTTTTTACAAAAGCATATGGGCGAAGCGGTAGAAAATCTTGTACCATTCGACGAGGCGTACGCAGCCATGGATTGGTCTCTCTATGAGAACATGCCGGCCGCCAAGGCAAATCGTTTCAATGCCTATTACGTGTATCTGGACATGGAAGCGGCATCGGTTGCCAGGTAGAGGAAATTTTTTGTACGACGCGTAGTTTACGCAAACTTTTTGGAGAGGTGCCAGAGTGGCCGAATGGGCTTGATTCGAAATCAAGTGAACTCTTACGAGTTCCGAGGGTTCGAATCCCTCCTTCTCCGCCAAACACTAAAAAAGGCCGCCCATTAGGGTGGCCTTTTTTAGTGTTTCGGTGATGGAGTTCTGGATGAGAACCCCTGTTCGACGACTGAGAGCCTCCTAGCCCCCTGATCCGATCCATTTCGATGACGAGGTGCCGGTTTTCCCGGCGCACGCAAACCCCATCGGGGATCGCAGTTATTCTGTATCGCCTGAGTCCAGGCAGGTCGCGGCGGTGCGCCTGGCGGTTGAGGAGCAGTCCAGATGCGCCTGTGGATTGTCGTGATGCAACTGGCCGCAGACTTCGTAGCTGCGGATCAGCGTCCAGTTGCATTCGAGCTGGTGTTTGAGTCGTTTGATCTGTGCGTGATGCTGCGCGCGTTGCTGAGCGGTCTGCTCGATATCCGCCAATAATGACTGGAGTTGCTGTTGCTGCGTCTTCAGCTTGTCGATGTCGCGTTCCGCTGCCATGCCCGGATTGATGGCCAGCAGCACCGACAGGATAAGCAATGGGGCAGCGGGGGCGTGATGTTTCATGGACACGATTTGATGGCCTGTGAAGGATGCGGCAGAATTGTGCCACGACTGGCGAAGAATATCAGGCCTGCACTGGAATTTCAGGCGCCCGTCGACAGGGCCACAGGTTTGCCTCAGGCGGCTATGGTGCCAAGGTGAATCAGTAGGTTAAGCTCTCCAGTCGGCACCGTGTCCGCCAGGCCTGTATCGAACCCACCAGGTTGAGTGTTAAGGAAGCTAGAGAGGTATTGTAGGCTTGAGACTAAAAAAATTATTAACCGTAGGAATTTCGTGCCGATCATAGTAAGAATGATGCCGTCCAGCCCCGCCTTTTGCCGAGAGAAATATTGAGCATGCAGACCCTGCGCGTGTTGCTGGTGGAGGATTCCGAGGATGACGCGGCCCTGACCCTGCGCCAGCTCAAAAAGGGGGGCTACGAGCCTGCCTACAAGCGGGTCGACACAGCGGAAGATATGCGGGCGGCCCTGGAGACGCGTGACTGGGACGTCGTGCTTTCTGATTACAACATGCCGATCTTCAGTGGCCCCGCCGCGTTGGCCCTGCTGGAATCCATGCATATCGATCTGCCCTTTATCGTTATTTCAGGCGCCATGGGCGAAGAGTCCGCAGTGGAATTGATGCGCTCGGGTGCCCACGACTACATCATGAAGGATAACCTGGCGCGCCTGGTGCCGGCCATTGAGCGCGAGCTGCGCGAAGCCGAGGTGCGCCGCGCACAGCAACGCGCCGAGGCCGATCTGCGACTGGCCGCCAAGGTGTTTGAATCCAGCGTCGAGGGCGTGATGATCACCGATTATCAAGCGAACATTTTGCGCGTCAACAAGGCCTTTACCGAAATCACCGGTTATTCAGAAACGGACATGATTGGGAAGAACCCCAGCATCTTGCAGTCCGGGCGCCATGACAAGGGATTTTATCGCGGCATGTGGTCGTCGATTAACGACCATGGCTACTGGCAGGGTGAGATCTGGAACCGGCGTAAAACGGGTGAGATCTTTCCCGAGTGGTTAACCATCAGTGCGGTGACCGATGAGGCGGGGCAGGTGAGCCACCTCATCGCGGGGTTTACCGATCTTAGTCAGCAAAAGCAGGCCGAAGACCGTATCCAGCATCTGATGTCTTACGACGCCCTCACGGGCCTGCCCAACCGTACCCTGTTCAGGGAGCGATGCAAACGGGCCATCCAGCGCGCCAAAAAGGACAGGAGGTGCGTCGCCTACCTGCATATCGATATTGATCGCTTCGTTACCATCAACGACACCCTGGGGCACAAGGTTGGTGACCAGCTGCTGCAGCAGGTTGGACAGCGTCTGGCGGGCAGCATACGACAGGAGGACCTGATTGCCCGCTTTGTCGGTGATGAATTCGGCATCACGCTGGTTGATCTCGAGTCTGGCACCGACATCGAGGGAATGGTGCGCCTGTTGACCGGTGCCTTTGCCGAACCGTTTCCCGCCGCTGGTCAGGAAATCTTTCTGGCGCCGAGTGTGGGGATTGCCATCTACCCGGACGATGCGACGGAATATGAGGAGTTGGCGCGTTTTGCCGATACCGCAGTGCATTCCGCCAAGCGCCACGGCGGGGCAAGTTATCAATTCTACAAGACCTCCATGCACGTGGATGCGGACGACCGCCTGAGCATGGAAAACGCTCTGCGCCGTGCCCTGGAGCGCGAGGAGTTCCAGCTGTATTACCAGCCGCAGCTGTCGCTGGAGACGAAACAGATTATTGGCGTCGAGGCCCTGCTCCGCTGGCAGCGGGAGGGTGGAGAGATGATGCTGCCGGCCCGGTTTATTCCCCTGCTGGAGGAAACCAGCCTGATTGTATCCGTGGGCGAATGGGTATTGCGGCAGGCCTGCGCCGACCATCTGGCCTGGAAAACGGCGGGAAATGGCGCGATACCCATCGCGGTGAACCTATCGGCGCGTCAGTTTCGTGATCAGGGCCTGGTGGAGATGATTCGCCGGGTACTGAAAGAAACGGATACCGAGCCGCGGATGATTGAACTGGAGATTACCGAAAGCTGCGTCATGGATGATCCGGAAATGGCCCTGCATATCTTGCAGGAATGCCATGAGATGGGGATGCGGATCGCGATTGATGATTTTGGCACCGGTTACTCGTCACTGAGTTATCTGAAAAAATTCCCGCTGGACGTATTGAAAATTGACCAGTCATTTGTGGCGGATGTGCCCGCAGACAACGATGATGTCGCCATTATCGATACCATTATCGCGATGGGGCACCGGCTCAACCTGTCGGTGATTGCCGAAGGCGTGGAGACCGAGGCGCAGGCGGATTTTCTGCGTGAGCATGGTTGCGATAATGCGCAGGGCTACTATTATGATCGCCCCATGCCGAGCGATGAACTGGTCTCCCGCTTCATCGCAAGCACACCGTCCTGATTTCCCCTCTCCCCTGGCAGGATCTGTTTGCTCAGGTGGCAGGAGTCCCAGCGTTCCGTTACAAATGCTTTTTTGTCGACCGTATAGGCGATATCATTGCCGGCTTTGATATACCGCAATATTCCAGCCCCCATGGGGCGGGCCGATCTCAGTAGCAATCATTGACCGATTGCCACACAGCGAGAGAATGACACGAATATGAAATGGGGATTGTATAGCCGGGTCACGGTCAGTCTGGGCAGCGTGTTGTGTCTGGCAATGCTGGGCCTGGGATATGTGCTGCTGCAGTCCAGCGCGCTGCAGTTTTCCTCGAATCAGCTGGCGCAGGTAAAATTGGCTGCCCTGAGCCTGGTTGATGATGCGCGTCAGGCCCTGCAGCAGCAGGGACAGCCTGATCCGCTTCGCAATAGTCTGCAGGTTGTTATTGCGCAAGCCGAGCCCCAAATCCATCTGGCCTATGCCCTGGTGATTGATACGCAGGGCAAGGTGATTGGCACCGATACGGCGATTGACGCCGCCGCGATCGCGATCATCCAGCCGATTGATGCGCCCCACACCCGCCACGTCTCGTATCAGGGCCGCCCGGTTCGGGAGGTGGTTTACCCGATCATGGGAATGCGCACGGATAGCCCCATCCATCTCGGCAATGTTCATGTGGGCCATTTCGAGGATATCAGCCCCCTTTTTCAGGGACGGCGCAGTAACGAGATCATCCTGGCCCTGATTGCGACCTGGCTGCTGTCGATGGCGACGATTTTTATTGTCCTCAGCCGATCAATCAATCCGCTTTCGGCGCTGACACAGCGCATCACCTCAACCTCGTTCGATAGCCCTCATCGTGTTATCGGCGATGCGTTGCGAAACCGAAATGATGAGGTGGGTGTGTTGGCCTGCGCCTTTGATGCGATGATCGCCAACCTGCAAAAGTCCTACCTGGAGCTTGAACAGCGCGAGTCGCATTATCGACAGCTGGTCGAAACGGCCAATGTGATTCCATGGGAACTGGACCTCAACTCCCGGCGCATTACCTATGTCGGTCCGCAGATAACCGATATTCTTGGTTATAGCGTTGAGGAATGGTGCCAGGAAAAATTCTGGCTGAATCATGTCTATCCCGAAGATGTGAAAATGGCGGAAGATTTTTATCGCCGTGTCGCCTCTGGTGGCGAGGAGAAAGAGATCGAATATCGCATGTTGAACGCCTCTGGAAAGGTGGTGTGGGTAAGGGACTGGGTGCATAAATCCAGTAAGGATCCTCGTTCCCCTGTATTGCAGGGCTTTATGTTTGATGTGAGCGAGCGCGTCAACGCCAGAATGGAGTTGCAGCTCTATCGTGAACATCTGGAAAATGTGGTGGATGAACGAACCGCCGAGCTGTTGTCGGTGAATCAGGAACTGCAATCCTTTGCCCATTCCCTGTCACAGGATTTACGTGTGCCACTGCGCGTGATCAATGGATTCAGCAAGGCCATGCTGGAAGATTATGCGGATGTTGTGGATGAAGAGGGACGCAACAACCTGAAACGTATTTGTCATGGCACGGAAGAAATGGGCCGGATGATTGACGATATTCTCATTCTGTCCCGCGTCACCCGGCAGGACCTGTATCGGCGGAAGGTAAACCTGAGCGATATTGCCGAGCAGATCGTCCAGGGGCTGAGGGAAAAATATGGCGACGCAAAGGTTGACTGCAGGATTGAAAAAGAGGTTGTCGCCTACGGTGATCCAGAACTGCTGAGTATTGTCATCGAGCACCTGCTGGAAAATGCCTGGAAATTCAGCTCCCAGACCGAACGCCCACAGATTGAGTTTTACCGCGAGACCATTGATGGAAAGGTCGTCTATTCGGTGAAAGACAATGGCGCCGGCTTTGATATGCAATATGCAGAAAAATTATTTTTGCCCTTTAGGCGCCTGCACAATTCCGAAGAGTTTCCCGGTACCGGCCTCGGGCTCGCTACCGTTAAACGTATTATCCTGCGCCATGGCGGAGAGGTCTGGGGAGAGGGCGCGGTCGGTAGGGGCGCGACCCTGCACTTTACCCTGGCCAAGTCCTCTGCCGAGATGATCCTTGCAGACAAGAAATACATAGAGTCCCACGATGATGTGGCCTGATGGAATCGCGCAATAGCAGAAACCGATTTCTGTGACCCAGGTAATGGCGCTCTGAATTGCCCTGTTCGAGTATGGCTGTAGATCGTGATAGTGATTGTGCCCAAAGGCAGTAAGTTCTGGAGCCTGGACAGCCGTGGTTGGCTGGCCGTTTATTGGTGATCATTGGTTGGGTTGTAAAGCCCATGAGGGAAAGGGATGTCGGATAAAGTCATATTGCTGGTAGAAGATAATCCAGACGATGAGGCCTTGACCATCAGGGCGCTGAAGAAAAACAACATCCTCAATGAGGTTGTTGTGGCGCGGGATGGCGAAGAGGCCCTTGAGTACCTTTTTGGTGCGGGCCGCTATGAGGGCCGCGACACCAGTATTCAGCCACAGGTCATCCTGCTGGATCTGCAGTTGCCAAAACTGAGTGGGCATGAGGTCTTGAAACGCCTGCGCGCGGATAAACGTACCGCCCTGCAACCGGTGGTGATTCTGACCACCTCCAGTGAACAGGCCGATATCACCACAGGCTATTCCAATGGCGCGAACAGCTATACGCGCAAGCCCGTCGATTTCAATCAGTTTACCGAGGTGGTCAAACAGCTGGGCATTTACTGGCTGGAGTTAAATGAGGTGCCGGGGCGTCGCCGGGACAGCTGAGAGCCTCCTAGCTGAGCAGGCCGGCAACGCCGACAGGAGCGGGCAGTGGGGTTGCGAGTCCAGGCCTGGCGCCCGCGGTGAATTTCCGCAGGATCTCGCCCGCCACACTGTCCAGGTCGGTTGCCATCTCGTCATCCATCGAACCCGTTTCTGTCGCAACACCCGTGGCCGATCGGTCATGCCGCTCTTGCAGTAAAAGGCCCCCGCACTCCAGCTCAAGCGCCAACAGGGATTTCGCATTGGCGCAGAGAAAGCCGAAAAAGCGTTTGGCATCCCGAATGGTCTTCGCATCCAGCATAATCACGCAGACGTCAAAATCCGTCTCCAGCGAGGCCATGAAGGCCAGCTGGTCGTAGGCGATACGCACCCCCGCTAACGAGGAATGCACCGCGATAATGCAGCGGTCGCTTTGCAATGCCAGGGTGGTGGAGGGCGACGTTACCGGCACAAGGCAGTAATCCGGCATGCCGCCGTCCTCCAGATCATCGGTCGACGCGAGTGCCCGCGTCAGCTTTTCTGCCGACGGGGAGGCGATGCTGGAAGCGCCGGCGCGGTTTTCGATATTCAGCACCATGCAGCTGCTCTGCTGGTGGCCATCCTGTCGATTAAAGGCGCGGTTCAGTTCATAGACAATGTAGTCATCGCGTCGGGCGCCCAGCAGGATCGGGATGATGGCGGTATTCTGCCAGGCGGGGGAGCGCTCATTTTCATTGCTCAAAAAATGATGACTGATATCCGCCAAACGGTGTTTTGATCGGCTGACACCGGGCAGGTGTGGTGTGTTGTTGATGGTGGTCGACATGGTCTGGAAGTATCCTATTGGCGAATCAGCGCTGGCGCACTCTGGTATCCGTTAGTGTTGATGATAATGGCGGGAGGCTTGCGGCTCATCACCCACGCGCAGCATGGAGTTGTGCACCCCCATGGGATTTAACACCTGCTCGGGGTTGGTCGGGTCGTTGCGCCATTTTCCGTCGATGACCAGCCGGTACTGGTACTCACCGGCGGGGGCAAAGAATATCTTTCGCAGGGTGCCGTTTTCCTCCACGGTCTCAATCCCCTCATCCGGAATCCAGCCATTGAACTCACCGGCAATCTGGAGATCGCGCTCGTAATAATCCTGATAGCGGAGCTCGACCCGATGCAGCGGGGTGCGGGCGTCCCCGCCGGGATCGCGGTCTGCGTACGGCCGGGGTGCATCGGGGCTGGCGGCCACGGGGATATCGCTGGCATCCCGCAGGGCGACCATCCGGGTGATCTCCAGGGTGGGGATCTCGCTGGCCTCTATTGCCCTGTCTGCCCGGTCTGGTGCTCTGCCGCTGTCGAGATGATCCAGCAACCAGGAGGTCTCCTGCTGGATAACGGATTTTTCATCGGCAGAGCGGCGGATGATCTCCTCCGCAAGATCCTGGTAATCCCGGGCGGCGATGGATTTGGCATCAAAATGCAGGATGGACTGGCCGGCAATAACCGCCTCCTTGAGGCGTACCGTGTGGTGCACCATGGCAGACAGCACGTTGTCCTGATAGCGCTCCCAGATGCCCAGCAGGAACTTCCGGCACAGGCGGGTACGTTTGTCGACCAGGGTCGGTAGCAGATTGATTTCGATGCTGAGGTCGTATTTCTGGGCGACCAGATCCACCGTCTCACTGAGCCGTTCAATGCCGTCGATGGAGAACAGGCTCATGTCGAGGGGCACGATGATGCGGCTGGCCGCGCGAATGGCGTTAATCGACAGCAGGCCCAGGGCCGGCGGGCAGTCGATCACCACGTAGTCATAAATCGTTGCCAGCGGTTGCAGGTGGTCGGTGAGCTGGCGTTCGCGTTTCGGCATACCCGCAAGCACATGCTCAACCGCCGCCAGGGAGATGGTGGCGGGCACCAGGTCCACGCCCGTGGCCACCTCGGTGATGATCGCCTCGGAGAGGGGGAAATCCAGCGCAAAGACCTCGTACAGGCCGGGCTCATCCTGGCGGCGTTGGCCCAGTCCCAGCGAGGCATGGCCTTGGGGGTCGGCATCCACCAGCAGGGTGCGCAGCCCCCTTGCGCCCAAACTGGCGGCCAGGTTGATGGCGGTGGTGGTCTTCCCGCAGCCCCCTTTCTGATTGGCGATGGCAATAATCTTCATACAATCCCCCGGGACATTGGCGCTTGGGCATGGTGTGGGTGCGGCATCGTCATTCCTATTGCATTGGATCGCACCGCAGTGAGTACGGTACAGCGGGGCAGATTGTGTTTCTTATGCATGGGCGGTCTTTTTCGCCGGTGCCTCGCTGGCGGGCGCGGCCTCGGGCCTGGCGAACAGCAGACGCTGTTCCGGCTCGCGGATGCCGCGGCTGCGCTCGGCCTCGCGGGCCAGCTCGGCGACGGGATAGATCCATTCCTGGCCGGTTAATGCCTCAAAGGCCGTCTCCCGGTGCAGCACCAGAATTACATCGCCGGTCACCACCAGGGAAAGCTCGGTGAGCGGCGCCGTGCAGGAGGGCAGAAAATTGGCCAGCGAGCTGATGCTTTTGCGGATGCGTTGCAGGGACAGACCGGCATCAATCAGCTTCTTGGCGGTCTTCAGCGTCAGCAGGTCGGCAAAGGAATAACGGGCGTGGCCGCCGCTGGTGTGTTGTTGTGGGGTGATGAGGCCGGTCTTGCGCCAATAGCTGAGTTGGCGGCGGCTCAGCCCGGTGATCTTCATCACTTGCTGACAGGTAAATCCTGTATCGCTCATCGCCCCTCCACTGCGTTATGCCAACGGTTAAACCGTGGCATTTTGCGGCTGTGTAAATGTTGACCAGATCGGGGCCAATTGTGGTCAGTACCGGCAAAATGTCAAGGAAAGTGGACAAAAAAGGTGAGTTTTGTCCACTTTTCCGGCCCCGTGTGGCGGGCGGCGGAGGGACCGCGAAAGGCAGAGGCCCGGCACGGGTCTGTCACCGCCATCACTGCCGCGCAGGGGTCCCGGCAAAAGGGCCGTGCTAATGCCCTACTAATGTCCTACTAAGTCCTACTAAATAGCGCGTTAAAACAAGGGGCTAAAAATGTCCGGCCCAGTTTTTGCGGTTTGGCTCTTGACCTGTTTTGAGATGCGGGTAAGATGCTTGCACACCTCGAACAGGGGGGGAGGAAAGTGTTTGCCCTGGCCCGTCCAGGGCATACACTTTTTTAATCGCTCACTGTTTAATGTGCCCCGCACCAATACCCTCCGTGTTTCATCATTTCGCATTTAATCATTTCCGTAAGCTCATCCATCATCTCACCAAAATAGCCGTGTGATGGTGATGTAATGCGTAACGACCTGCACTAGAATACGCGGCTCCTTCAAATCGGTTTCAGTTTTCGCTGCAGGCCTGCTGAGCACCCCCTAAAGTCCCTTTTATGGCCCTTATAAAATTCGATAATGTTTCCCTGGCCTTTGGCCACGTTGCACTGCTGGACAAGGTCAATTTCCAGATTGACCCCGGTGAGCGCGTCTGCCTGGTGGGGCGCAATGGCACTGGCAAGTCCACCCTGATGCAAATCCTGCGCGGCGCCGTACTGCCGGATGACGGCAGCGTCTGGCGCCAGCAGAATTTGCGCATCGCCTATCTCGCACAGGAGGTCCCGGCGGACCAGAATCAGACGGTGTTTGAGGTGATAACCGCCGGCCTCGAAGGGGTCGGCGAACTACTAGCCGAATATCACCATGTGGTGCTGTCGCTGGAGCAGGATGCCTCGGCCGCGGTGCTGGATCGGCTCTCCGAGCTACAGGGCAGGCTGGAGGCCGAGGACGGCTGGCGCCTGGAACAGAAGGTGGAGGATGTCATCACCCGCCTGGACCTGCCCGCCGACACGCCTCTGGCGGATCTGTCCGGTGGTCTCAAGCGCAGGGTCATGCTCGCGCAGGCCCTGGTCAAGGAGCCCGACCTGCTGCTGCTGGATGAGCCCACCAACCATCTCGACCTCGCCGGCATTCAATGGCTGGAGGAATTCCTGCTGGGCTGGAATGGCAGCGTGTTGTTCATCACCCATGACCGCGCCTTCCTGCAACGCCTGGCAACCCGCATCGTGGAACTGGACCGTGGCAACATCAGCTCCTGGCCGGGGGACTACCAGAACTATCTGCAAAAGAAAGAAGAGGCGCTCGCCATCGAGGCGGACCACAATGCCAAATTCGACAAACGGCTGGCACAGGAAGAGGTCTGGATACGGCAGGGCATCAAGGCCCGCCGCACGCGCAACGAAGGCCGGGTGCGCGCCCTGCAGGCCATGCGCCGTGAATACAGTGATCGCCGTCAGGTGCAGGGCAAGGTCAACCTGAAACTCGAAACGGCCGATCGCTCCGGCAAGCTGGTGGTCGAGGTGGAGAATGCCAGCGTCGGCTATGGTGATAAAACCATCGTGCGCAATTTTTCCACCCGCATCCAGCGCGGTGACCGCATCGGCATCATCGGCCCCAATGGGGCGGGCAAAACCACCCTGCTGAAATTGCTGCTGGGCGAGTTGCAACCGACAACGGGTAGCGTGCAGCTGGGCACCAAACTGGAAATTGCCTATTTTGACCAGCAGCGTGCCGTGCTCGACCCGGATATGTCCGTGATGGACAACCTCAATTTCGGCAGCGACACGGTGACCGTGAATGGCCGTGAAAAACACGTCATCAGTTACCTGCAGGATTTCCTGTTTCCCCCACAGCGGGTGCGCTCACCGGTCTCCTCACTCTCCGGCGGTGAACGCAATCGTCTGTTGCTGGCGCGCCTGTTCACCCAGCCCGCCAACCTGCTGGTGATGGACGAACCGACCAATGACCTCGACGTTGAAACCCTGGAGCTGCTGGAAGAGCTGCTGGGAGAATACACCGGCACCCTGCTGCTGGTGAGTCATGACCGCGCCTTTCTCGACAACGTCGTCACCCGCACCCTGGTATTCGAAGGGGATGGCGTGGTGAATGACTACGTCGGTGGCTACGAGGACTGGTTACGCCAGCGTCGCCAGCCCGGTGACAAGGCCGTGGCGAGGACCGCAAAAGTCAGTCAGGCCGACACGGTGAAGACCGAGGCCGCGGTGAAGACAAAAAAGCTCAGCTACAAAGAGCAACGGGAATTGGATGGCCTTCCGGCAAAGATGGAATCGCTCGAAGCCGAGCAAGGCGAACTGCAAAAGCAGATTAATGCCCCGGAGTTCTATCAGCAGGACAAGGAACAAAGTGCAAACACACTGGCACGGCTCGAAAAGGTCGGCAACGAACTGGAACTGTGCTTTGCGCGCTGGGAAGAGCTGGAATCGGGCGAGAGAGGCTGACCACGCCGAGGTCGCAACAGACCTTCAGGTTTTGCAGCATTACATTAGTTATTGTTCATCCATGCCGCGTGGGCACAAAAGACGTGCCCACCCTACCGGCCCTTCCAGGGCCGGTTATCCGCCGGCGCTTTCGGTCTGCTGGCTTTCGGTTTGCTGAGAAATAAACAGGGTCTGGGTCGGGTAGGCAAATTCGATCTGTTCCTGTTCAAAGCGCTCGTGAATGGCGAAGTAAATCGCCTGCTGGATATCCATGTAGGTGTTGTAGTCCGGGGATAACACGTAGTAGACAGTTTCGAACGCCAGGGCGTAGTCGCCGTATTTCATGAAGTGGGCGCGGTCGAAGCGGGTTTTTTCCTGGGCCTCGACGGCCTCCCTGATGATGAGCGGAATGAGTTTGAGTTTTTCTCGTGGCGTTTGATAGGTCACGCCGAGGCTGCTGACCACGCGCCGCTCGAACATGCGGCCATAGTTGCGTATCCGGCTGTTGAGCAGGTCCGAGTTGGAAAAAACCAGTTGTTCTCCGGAGAGGCTGCGGATGCGGGTGGTTTTCAGCCCGATGTGCTCAATGCTGCCGAGGTATTCATCGATAATCACAAAATCGCCGATCACAAAGGGCTTGTCGAACACGATGGACAGCGAGGCGAACAGGTCGCCGAGAATGTTTTGCAGGGCCAGGGCGATCGCGATGCCGCCGATGCCCAGGCCGGCCACCAGGGCCGTGATATTGATGCCGAGATTGTCGAGGGCCAGCAGGGCCACAATGGACCACAACACCAGTTTGCTGGCCAGGCCGATGATGTTGATGGTGGCGACTGCCGCCGCATTTTTTTCCAGTGCGCGCCGCTCATATAATTCCAGCAGTTCGCTGATCAGTATGACGCCCCAGATGCCGACCTGAATCAATAGCGCAATCACCAGAATGCTGTAAACCATGGCATCCAGGCGTGCGGGGAGTTCCACAAACAGCGATCCCAGATAGAGTCCCACCACAACCAGAAAGAGTAATTTTGTGCGGGTAATCTGCTTGGCAATAATGTTGTTCCAGTGGGTCTTGCTGAGGCTGGCGCGATGGCTCAGGCGACCGCCGACCAGGCGGCGAAATATCCATAGCAGGATCACGCTGGAGACCAGGATCGTCGACGCGATCAGCCAGTCGAGCAGATCATTGCCCATAAATTCCATCTCAAAAAATTCCACGGTTTATTTTCTCCTTGTCGGTATAAATAGGCGGCATAACGCGCCGGGTTGCGGCCGCATGCTATAACCATAGACATTATTTTGCGAAACTGCAGTCAGTCAGCAGGTGGGGGTATGAGTGTGGTTGGCTGAAAATGCGGATTAACGGTCGCCGGCAGCGGCTGTCGCCTTAGCTGCACGGTGTTGTCCCGCTACAGCAATAAACTCAGTGTACCACCCAGGGTCATTGCAATACCCATGGCCAGAATCATCCAGTCGCCTTGCGCGCCGGGTTCAAGGGTGGCTATTTCAGGTTGGTCGGGCTTGTAATAGATGTCCACTGCTGCGCCGACCGGGTATTTTTTATTGTAGAAGGTTGCGAATTCCGGCAGAGGGTGGGTGCCTTCGGGAAAGGTGAACGGCCGGCGATAGTCTTTTCCATCAAGCCGATAGCTGAAGACGATCTCGGGCAACAGGTCGTTTTCTGCGGAGCGCGGTTCAGAGACCTCGATCCTGCCTGTGGTGCGGGGCCATTGTCGGGTGCGGCGGGATTTTTGCAGGATCATCCAGCCCCAGAGGCTGATGCCGATACCGCCCAGGGCGACGAGGGCGAGGATGATGGGGTAGAGGTTCATTGTGGTTTGCCGCTTATGGTTTTGGAGTCGATCGTAAACTTGATGCCTTAGTCATTTGCCACGCATGGTTTCCCATTTCACTTCTCCAACAGTTGGCGAATGGTCGCGCGCAGACATTGCTTTTCTTCATCCAGTAGTGGCTGCTTTTTGAGGTTGCTGATAAAAAAGATATCTTCGGCCCGTTCGCCGAAGGTGGATATCTTGGCGTTCTGCAACAGGATGTTACAGGTCAGCAGGCCACGGGCGATGCGTGCCAGCAGGCCGGGGCGGTCGTTGGTGATGACCTCCATGCAGGTGCGCTGGTTGTTGTGGTCTTCGCGGAACAATATCCTGGTGGCAATGGGAAAATGCTTTTGCTGGCGCGTAAAGTGGGTGCTGGGTTGGGCGATCTGTTCCGGGTGTTGCAGGCTCTCGTTGAGCCGCTCGCAGATCTCTTTTTTGCGCGCCGGGGCGGTGATAAGTTCCTGGTTGTGATCCAGGACCAGGAAGGTATCCAGCGTGAAGCCATCGTCCGAGGTGATAACCCGCGCATCGATGATGTCCAGTCCGAGCTGCTCCAGGGTGGCGGTGATGGTGGCGAACAGATAGTTGTTGTCCCGGGTATAGACAAAGATCGCGGAGCCGCCACGGTCCGTCTCGCCGCGCATAACCACCAGTGGGACATCCTGTTGTTGATACCGCTTGCGGTGTTCGATGATGGCCTGGGTGTGCCAGGCGACCTCTTCGGCGGAATGGCGTAAAAAATAGTCCTGTCCCAGGTGTTGCCACTGGTTTTCGATCGCCTTGGTGTCGGTCTCGGTTTGCTTTAATTGATCCAGCACCTCGGCCTGCGTGTCTTCCGCCAGCTCCTGATGATCAAGCGGCTTGTCCAGCCCCTGGCTGAGGGCGCGCGAGGTGGCGTGATACAGCTCGGCGAGCAGGGCATCTTTCCAGGAATTCCACAGGCTGGGGCTGGTGGCGCGAATGTCGGCCACGGTCAGCAGGTAGAGATGATCCAGTCGCTGCTGGTCGCCGACCTGTGCGGCAAATTCGGCGATCACTTCCGGGTCGCTGATGTCCTTGCGCTGTGCGGTGGAGGACATGATGAGATGGCTCTCCACCAGCCACTTGATCAGCTCGGTATCGTGTGGGTCAATGCCGTGTTTGCGGCAGAAGATGGCGGCATCGATGGCGCCTAACCTGGAGTGGTCTCCGCCGCGGCCTTTGCCGATGTCATGAAAGAATCCACCCAGCATCAGCACTTCCTGTCGCTCGATGCGCTGGATGATCCTGCTGCAGAGCGGAAATTCGTCGGCAAATTCGGGTACGGTGAAGCGGCGTAGATTACGCACCACAAACATGGTGTGTTCATCGACGGTGTAGACATGGAACAGGTCGTGCTGCATCTGTCCCACGATGTTGCCGAACACCGGAAGGTAGGCGGCCAGTACGCCATAGCGATTCATGCGCCGCAGCTCATGGGTTAAACCGGCACCCTGGCGGAACAGCTCCAGGAACAACTGGTGGCAGTGCGGGTTGTTGCGGAAGTCTTCGTCGATCAGATAATGGTGCTGGCGTATCAGACGAATGGTGTTTGCCGCAACGCCGCGCAGTTTGGGGTCGCGCGCGCCGAGGACAAACAGTTCCAGCAGGGCCCAGGGGGTTTGTACGAATACCTCGGGGTGGGTGACTTCCAGTTTGCCGTGGCGTGACTGGAAGCGCTCATTAATGGCTAGAGGCTTTTCATGGTTACCCTGAAAGAGGATGGTTTCTTCAAACAGGTCCAGCAGCATTTCGTTGAGCCGCGAAAGCTCCAGCACCGTGCGGTAGTATTCCTTCATGAAATGTTCGACGGCCAGGCGGTTTTTCTCATCCCTGTAGCCAAACTGTGTGGCCAGGGTGCGCTGATGGTCAAACAGTAGCCGATCCTCGCGCCGGCCGGTGAGCGTGTGCAGGGCAAAGCGGATGCGCCAGAGAAAATTCTGCGCCTCGATGAGGGTGTGGAATTCATCCTCGGTGAGGAAGCCGTGGCCGACCAGGTCGTGCAGGGTGTCGACGCCGAAATGGCGTTTGGCGACCCAGCCGATGACCTGCAGATCCCGCAGGCCGCCGGGATTTTCCTTGATATTGGGCTCCAGATTGTAGGCGCTGTCATGAAAGCGGCGATGCCGGGCGATCTGCTCCTCCCGTTTGGCGCGGAAAAATTTCAGGCTGGGCCAGATCCGTTCCGGGCCGACGGCCTGTTTCATCTTCCCGAACAGCGCCTCCGGCCCCGTCAGCAGGCGGGCCTCCATCAGGTTAGTGGCGATGGTGATGTCGGCGGTGGCCTGTTCGACACAGTCGGTGATGCTGCGGGTGCTGTGTCCCACCTCCAGCCCGAGGTCCCATAAAAACAGCAGGAACTGCTCGATCTTCGCCGCGTAGTGCTCGATGACTGCGCTATCGGCGGTGAGGATCAGCAGATCGATGTCCGAGGCCGGGTGCAGTTCGGCGCGGCCATAGCCGCCGACGGCGACCAGGGCGATGTCCTGACTGTCGCCGAGGTAGCGGGACCAGATGCGCACCAGCATTTCGTCAATGAGGCTCGCCCGCTGGGCCACCAGTTCCTGCACCGGGGTGCCGGACTCAAATTGCGCCTTGAGCGTCCGCTTGGCGGATTCCAGCTGGGCGCGAAAGATGCTTAATGGCGTGCGGGCCTCTGCGACGGCGGTATCAAATTCCTGCCAGTTACAGAGTTGATCGCATGGAGTCTTCATTGCGGGGCCTTGGTTGGGGATTTTGGCTGGGGATGAATGGTGTTGTGAGCGGCGGATGGGCATCCCTGCGGCCCCGCCATCCTGAGTCCGGCAGACGGTTAGAGTTCGTCACCCGGGAGCTGGGTCAGTACCTCGTGGCCATCTTTGGTGACCAGCAGGGTGTGCTCCCACTGGGCGGAGAGGCTGCGATCCTTGGTGACCACGGTCCAGCCGTCATTGAGCATTTTCACATGGCGCTTGCCGGCGTTGATCATGGGTTCGATGGTGAAGGTCATGCCCGGTTCGAGGATGATGCCGGTACCCGGGCTGCCATAGTGCAGCACCTGGGGCTCCTCGTGGAACACCTTGCCGATGCCGTGGCCGCAGTATTCCCGCACCACAGAAAAGTGATTGGCCTCGGCGTGTCGCTGGATGGCATGGCCGATATCGCCCAGATGAATGCCCGGTCTGACCATCTCGATGCCCAGTTTCATGCACTCGTGGCTCACCCGGCAGAGCCGCTCGGCGAGGATCGAGGGCTCGCCGACAAAGAACATCTTGCTGGTGTCGCCGTGGTAGCCGTCCTTGATGACGGTGACGTCGATATTGACGATGTCGCCGTTTTTCAGCCTTTTGTCGCTGGGGATGCCGTGGCAGACCTGGTGATTCACCGAGGTGCAGATGGATTTGGGGTAGCCGTGGTAGTTCAGCGGCGCCGGGATCGCCTGCTGCACGTTCAGGGTGTAATCGTGGCAGATCTGGTCGAGTTCGTCGGTGCTGACGCCAGGCTTGATGTGCGGGGCGATCATTCGCAGCTGTTCGGCCGCTAAGTGGCCGGCCACACGCATCTTTTCGATCTCATCGGGGGTTTTCAGGGTAATGCTCATAGTGTTTTTTACTGCCGGTTTGACCCCAAAATCGAGGTAACAGATTGTTGTAAAAGGCCGGGTATGGTATAAAGCCCGCGCTGTTTTTGCAAAGCGTCGCAATGAAAGAGCAATCACTGGGGAAAGCATGGCCATGTTGCCATTGTCTGACCCTGTAATCCACACACGTGTCGACACGTATGCCAGGGTGCCCCTGCTGTGCTAGCTAACGTTTCGTTAGGGTCTAGTCAGCACAGGGTTGGCGTATGGGACGCGTGGAGGCTTAACCCAGAAGGAGTTTACTATGTCTCAAATTACTATGCGTCAAATGCTGGAGGCCGGCGTTCATTTCGGTCACCAAACCCGTTATTGGAATCCCAAGATGGCACCCTACATCTTTGGCGAACGCAATAAAATCCATATCATCAACCTGGAAAAGTCCCTGCCTTTATATAAAGAGGCAACCAACTTCCTGGGCAAACTGGCTGCCGGCAAGGGCAAGGTCCTGTTCGTCGGCACCAAGCGCGCCGCCCGTGACAGCATCAAGGAACATGCCGATCGTGCGGGTATGCCTTACGTCAATCACCGCTGGTTGGGCGGCATGCTCACCAATTTCAACACCGTGAAGAATTCCATCAAGCGTCTCAAGGAGCTGGAAGTCATGGCGGCCGACGGCAGCTTTGCCAAGGTCAACAAGAAAGAAGCGCTGATGATGACCCGCGAGATGGAAAAGCTGGAACGCAGCCTGGGCGGTATCAAGGACATGACGGGTCTGCCTGCGGCGGTGTTCATCATTGATGTGGGCCACGAAAAGATCGCCGTCTCTGAAGCCCGCAAGCTGGGCATCCCGGTGGTGGGTATCGTGGATACCAACACCAATCCGGACGGCGTTGATTACGTGATTCCCGGCAATGATGACGCCATGCGTGCCATTCAGCTGTACGTGCGCGGTGTGGCCGATGCGGTGGTTGAGAGTCGTGCGGCTGCCTTGCAGCCCAGGGGCGCGGATGAAAACGCCTTTGTCGAAATCGACGAAACCGCGGCCGCCAGCTAACTATCTCTCTGCAGGCAACAAACATGTCGACCGGCTCAACCCGGTCGACATTTGTTTAAGGACTGTCACACACCTGCGGGTGGTTTCGGCAGTACAGACAACATCTGACATTTGCGGAATACATTCGAACCGCGAATTCGAAGACCTAATTCGAGGAACAATACAATGGCAATTACTGCTGGGTTAGTAAAAGAACTGCGCGAGCGCACCGGCGCCGGCATGATGGAATGCAAGAAGGCACTGGTGGAAGTGGACGGCGATATCGATGCCGCCATCGAGCTGATGCGTAAAAGTGGCGCGGCCAAGGCCGACAAAAAGGCCGGACGTACGGCGGCTGAAGGCTTGATCGTATTCAAGTCCAGCGCTGACGGCAAAAATGCCGCGATGGTCGAGGTGAACTGCGAGACAGATTTTGTCACCAAGGGTGATGATTTCCTGAATTTCTCCTCGGCGGTTGCGCAACTGGTGCTGGACAAGAAGCCGGCCGATATCGATGCCCTGCTGGCATTGACGATGGACGATGGCGAGACGGTGGCAGCGGCCACCAAGAACCTGATCGCCAAGGTGGGTGAGAACATGAATGTGCGTCGTTTCGTGAGCAAAACCACTGACGGCGTGCTGGGCTGTTACCTGCACGGTGGCCGTATCGGCGTGCTGGTGGAATTGCAGGGTGGCGATGAGGCACTGGCGAAAGATATCGCCATGCATGTGGCGGCCAGCAATCCTGCCTGTGTTTCCGAGGCGGAAGTGTCGCCGGCGCTGATCGAAAAAGAGAAAGAGATCTTTGTCGCGCAGGCCGCCGAGAGTGGCAAGCCCGCGGAAATCATCGAAAAGATGGTCGACGGTCGGATCAAGAAATTCCTCAAGGAGATTACCCTGACCGGCCAGCCGTTTGTGAAAAACCCGGATCAGACGGTTGAGCAGCTGCTGAAAGCGGCAGGCGCCACCGTGGTCGGTTTTGACCGTCTGGAAGTAGGCGAAGGTATCGAGAAGAAGGTCGAAAACTTTGCCGAGGAAGTCATGGCGCAGGCACGTGGCCACTGATTTTCGACGTACAATTTTCGACGCATATCTTTCGATGCGTATCTTTCGGTGTATAAAACAGGAAGGCCATCGATAAACTACGGGCGGCGTAGCGCAGCGGAGGCGCGCGCTGCCCACAATACTACACAGACATCCTGGCGATATATTAAGAAGGACGGGGAATGACGGGCACAACGGCGACCACGGTTTATAAGCGTATCCTACTGAAACTGAGTGGCGAGGCGTTGATGGGCGATGCCGAGTTTGGCATTGACCCCGGCGTTATCGACCGAACCTCGCTGGAAGTCAAAGAGCTGGTGGATGCGGGTATCGAGGTCGCGCTGGTGATTGGCGGCGGCAATATCTTTCGCGGCGTCAGTCTGGCCGCGAGTGGCCTGAATCGTACGACCGGTGATTACATGGGCATGTTGGCGACCGTCATCAATGCCCTGTCCATGCAGGATGCGTTGGAACGCCACGGCATGCCGGTGCGGGTGATGTCGGCCTTGCCGATTGACACGGTCTGTGAGCCCTACATTCAACGCCGTGCGGTACGCCACCTGGAGAAGGGCCGCGTGGTGATCTTTGCCGCCGGTACCGGCAGTCCGTTTTTCACCACCGACTCCGCGGCCAGTCTGCGCGGCATCGAAATCGGCGCTGAGCTGGTGCTCAAGGCCACCAAGGTGGACGGCGTGTATTCTGCCGATCCCATGAAAGACAAAAACGCCACCCTGTATGACACCCTGAGCTATGACGAGGTGTTGGCCAAGGGTCTGGCCGTGATGGATGCGACGGCGATTGCGCTGTGTCGCGATCAATCCATGCCGGTGCGGGTGTTTAATATGAACAAGGCGGGGACATTGATGGCGATTATGCGAGGGGCGCAGGAAGGTACGCTCGTTAAGTAAGGTTTGAGTATCGGTTCAACCGGCGCCCAGGCAACGCACCGCATCACTGCCCACGATAAACGCACAACCAGTTGCAACAACAGACAACGAGAATTAATCCATGATCGATGACATTCTTAAAGACGCCGATGCCCGAATGGGTAAAAGCATCGAGACCCTGAAAACTGAATTGACCAAGCTGCGTACCGGTCGCGCGCACACCAGTCTGCTGGATCACATCACGGTGGATTATTACGGCACGGAGACGGCGCTCAATCAGGTGGCGACAGTCAGTGTTGGCGACGCGCGTATGCTGACGGTGACGCCATGGGAAAAGAACATGGTGCAGGCGGTGGAAAAAGCCATCATGACCTCGAATCTGGGCCTGAATCCGGCCACCTCCGGCACGGTGATTCGTGTGCCGCTGCCCGCGCTGACCGAAGAGCGTCGCCGTGACATGATCAAGGTGGTGCGTGGTGAAGGCGAGCAAACCAAGGTGGCGATTCGCAATATTCGTCGCGATGCCATTGGCGACTTCAAGGATCTGCTGAAAGAAAAACAGATCTCCGAAGATCAGGAGCATCAGGCAGAGGCGGCAATACAGAAGCTCACCGACAAGCGGACGGCCGAAGTTGACGCGATGCTGGAGATCAAAGAAAAAGATTTGCTGGAGGTGTAAGGGCGGTTGTGTCATGCGCCTTGTTAATACCTGGAGCCATACAGACAGATTCCCAGAGTTACGCAAATTGCGTTCGGGCGAAAAATATTGAGGTTCACGATGTTCACATTCGAGGCGCAACATGCAGTTAATTGCCGGCTATTGCGAGGCTACGCCACGAAAAAACCGGGCGCGCTGGGCCCACTATCCGTGTTCATGGCCTGAGCAGACGACCTCACCATCACCGTTTCCCACTATTCCTGTATATCGAAATTGAAACTCCTGTGTCAGCCGCTTACCGTCTCTTGTTGAAACCCGTGAATCAGCCCCGGCTAGCCGGTGCGGGAGATTCGTGATGGCGGACGATACGAGCACGGCTGAGCGCACACCCGCTGATCAAGCCAGGATTCCCCGCCATGTCGCCATGATCATGGACGGCAATGGGCGCTGGGCCGAAAAACGCAATCAGCCGCGTATTATGGGACACCGCGCCGGCGTCGAAGCGGTGCGTGGCGTTGTCAGCGGCTGTGCCAGACAGGGCATTGAGGTGCTGACACTGTTTGCCTTCAGTAGTGAAAACTGGCGTCGCCCCAAGCAGGAAGTGGGACTGCTGATGGAGCTGTTCATGACGGCGCTGGGGCGGGAGGTGAAGCGCCTGCACAAAAATAATGTGCGGCTGCGGGTGATTGGCGGCATTGACCGTTTCAGCCAGCCGCTGCAAAAGCGCATTGCCAGCGCCGAGGCGCTGACCAAGGACAATACCGGCCTCACCGTAGTGGTGGCCGCCAATTACGGGGGGCGCTGGGATATCGCCCAGGCGGCCCAGCAACTGGCGCAACGGGTGAAGGACGGCGAGCTGGAGGTGGCAGAGGTGACGCCGGAGCTGCTGGCCGAGTGTGTGTGTTTGCACGAGCTGCCCGAGCCCGATCTGTTCATCCGCACCGGCGGCGAAAGTCGCATCAGTAATTTCCTGCTCTGGCAGCTGGCCTATACCGAGCTGTACTTCACCGACACCCTGTGGCCGGACTTCGACGAGGCGGCACTGCAGGCGGCGCTGGATTCCTTTGCCGCGCGGCAGCGACGCTTTGGTCGTACCGGCAAGCAGGTCGAACAGGAAAAGGGTGCCTGACATGCCGACACCATTATGCTGAAACAGCGCCTGCTCACCGCCGCGATTCTGGTGCCTTTGGTGGTATGGGGCATTCTGCGTTTACCCACCGACTACCTTGCCCTGGTACTGGCCCTGTTTGTGATCCAGGGCGGCTGGGAGTGGAGCGGCCTGATGAAAATGCGCTCTGTAGCGCAGCGGGGCCTGTATACCCTGGTGGTGGCGGCCAGCCTGGCGGGCGCATGGTGGATGCTGCGTGACGCGGCCGCCAACTGGATGGCGTTGCCGGTATTGAGCCTGTTCTGGTGGCTGCTGGCCATTGCCTTCGTGCTGCATTTTCCGAATTCCGCGGCGCGCTGGTCCTCATCGGTGGCGCAGTCCCTCATCGGTCTGATCGTGCTGGTCCCCACCTGGCTGGCGGTGATCGCCCTGCACGAGAGTGGCGCGCAGGGCCCGCTGCTGGTCCTGTATCTGCTGAGCCTGATCTGGGTGGCCGATTCCGGTGCCTATTTCGGCGGCCGGGCCTGGGGTCGGCATAAGCTGGCACCGGCGGTCAGCCCGGGAAAAACCTGGGAGGGCGTGGCCAGTGGCGCGCTCCTGAGCCTGGCCTATGCGCTGGGCGCGGCGCAGCTGCTTGAACTTCCCGGGAACCAGTGGCCGTTGTTTGTGGTCCTGTCACTGATCACGGTTTTGTTTTCCGTGCTGGGGGATCTCACTGAAAGTATGTTTAAACGCCATGCAGGGATTAAGGATAGCGGCACGCTGCTGCCCGGCCACGGCGGGGTGCTGGATCGCATCGACAGTGTGACCGCGGCGGCGCCGGTGTTTGTGGTGGGTTATTGGCTGGGTGGGTTCACAGGCCTCACCGGCGCCGGCATCTCTTTGCTATGAACTCCAGTATGAGCGCCACTATGAACACTACCGGGAAAGCCGCTGTGCAGCTGGACGGCACGCCCAGCAGATCCATTCCCTGTGGGCCCATCGGCGTCACTATCCTCGGCGCCACCGGTTCCATCGGCCTGAGCACCCTGGACGTCATCGCCCGGCATCCGCAACGCTATCGCGTCGTGGCCCTGACCGCGCATCGCCAGGTGGATCGACTGGTGGAACAGGCCATCGCCTTTGCCCCGGAATATGTAGTGATGGTTGACGCCGGGTGCGCCGAACAGGCCCGGCAAAAATTGCGTGATGCCGGTCTGGATACCATCGTCCTGAGCGGTGTGGACGGCCTGGAGACGGTCGCGGCACTGACGCAGGTGCAACAGGTGATGGCGGCCATCGTCGGTGCTGCCGGGCTGCGGCCCACGCTGGCGGCGGCCCAGGCCGGCAAGCGCATCCTGCTGGCGAATAAAGAGGCGCTGGTGATGTCGGGTCAGATCCTGCTGGACGCGGTGCGCGACAACGGCGCCGAGCTGTTGCCCATCGACAGCGAACACAATGCCATCTTTCAGAGCATGCCGGCGGACTATGCCTGTGCCCAGTCGAAGCATGTGGCCAGCAATTCGTTGAGTACGCTGGGGATTAAACGCATTCTGTTAACCGCCTCGGGCGGCCCCTTCCGCACCACCGATCCCGCCCAACTGGAAAAAGTCACACCTGAGCAGGCCTGTGCGCACCCGAAATGGAAAATGGGGCGCAAGATTTCGGTGGACTCCGCCACCATGATGAACAAGGGGCTGGAGGTCATCGAGGCGTGCTGGTTGTTTAATACCACGGCGGATAACATCGAGGTGGTGATTCATCCGGAAAGCGTGATTCACTCCATGGTGGCGTATGACGATGGTTCGGTACTGGCACAGCTCGGCAATCCGGACATGCGCACCCCCATCGCCCATGCCATGGCCTGGCCGCAACGCATCAGCTCCGGGGTGGATGCGCTGGATCTGTTTGCGGTGGCCCAACTGAATTTTGAACGCCCGGACCTGCAGCGCTTCCCGTGTCTGTCGCTGGCCTATCGCGCGGCCAGGACCGGCGGTACCACCCCGGCGATTATGAATGCCGCGAATGAGATTGCCGTGCAAAGTTTTCTGGACGCAGAGATCGGCTTTACCGACATCCCCACGATTATCGCCCAGACCATGGCCGCGATAGAAACCCAGCCCGTCCGTTCGCTGGAGGTGGTGCTGGCGGCGGACCAGGCGGCGCGTGAGATGGCAGATCGGCTGGTCAAAGCGACCGCGCAGGCGAATCTGGCGGGGCAGGCGAAATGAGCGGCTTTATCACCTCGGCCCTGGCCCTGCTGGTGACCCTGGGGCTGCTTATCGCCTTCCATGAGTTCGGGCATTTCTGGACGGCCCGCAAACTGGGCGTCAAGGTGCTGCGTTTCTCGGTGGGTTTTGGCAAACCGCTGTGGCTGCGAAAATACGGGCCGGATCAGACGGAATATGTACTGGCGGCCTTTCCCCTGGGCGGCTACGTCAAGATGCTGGACGAACGCGAGGGCGAGGTCGCCGAGTCGGAACGGCATCGCGCCTTTAATCGCCAATCGGTGTGGCGACGTTTCGCGATTGTCGCGGCGGGCCCGCTGTTCAATTTCATTTTTGCGATCCTGGCGCTATGGATGATGTATCTCATCGGCGTGCCGGGCGTGGCGCCCATCGTCGGTGAGGTCACCCCGCAGTCCGCCGCGGCGCTTGCCGGATTTCGGGCGGGTGACCGCATCATCGACATCAACGGCCGCAACACACCCACCTGGGGCGTGGCGCGGTTCAATCTACTGGATGCCGCGCTCAATTCCGATGAGGTGAGCTTTCAGGTGCAGGGCGCCAGTGGCGAGACCCACACCCTGCGCATCCCGGTGGCCGACATTTCCAACGAGATCAAACAGAAGCAGCTGCTGAGCCATCTGGGGATTGCGCCTGTCCGGCCGGTGCTGCCGGCGGTGCTGGGTGAATTATCCGCTGACGGGCCGGCACAGGCGGCGGGGCTGAAGGCGGGGGATCATATCCTGCGCGCCAATAGCCAGCCCATGGGTGACTGGATGGCGGTGGTGGAGCTGGTGCGCGCCAATCCCGGCCAGGCCATCGAGTTTGAGATCGAGCGTGACGGCGTAGTGCAGACCATCACGGTCACCACCGAACGCCGCCCAACCGACAGCGGCGATATCGGCCGTATCGGGGCCGCACCTGCACCGGCCGGACCTCTGCCACCCGAGCTGTTGGCCCGTGAAGAATATCCCGTGTTCGAATCCCTGACGGTGGCGGCCGCCAAAACCTGGCAGATGTCCGTGCTTACCCTGCGCATGATCGGTAAGATGATCGTCGGGGAGGTGTCGGTCAAAAATCTCAGCGGTCCCATCACCATCGCCACCTATGCGGGTTATACGGCGAGCGTTGGTTTCACCGCCTTTCTGTATTTTCTGGCGGTGGTCAGTATCAGCCTGGGTGTCCTGAATCTGTTGCCGGTACCGATGCTGGATGGCGGGCACCTGATGTATTACCTGGTGGAAATGGTGAAGGGCAGCCCTGTCTCTGATGCGTTGCAGTTAAGGCTGCAACAGCTCGGCATTGCGTTTTTATTGGTTTTAATGAGTCTGGCGTTATACAACGACGTCATGCGTTTATTGGCTAACTCTTGATGAAGTCCGCTGGATATGAGCTGATCAGGGTTTGCCGGGTCGTAGGGGTGTGATTTTGGGTTTAGTGTCTCGAATAACAAGAATGCAATGCCTGCTGGCAATTGCGCTGTCGCTGCTGCTGTCGGTAAACGCCTGGGCCTTTGAGAGCTTTGTGGTACAGGATATCCAGGTGCAGGGACTGCAACGCATCTCACTGGGCACCACATTCAACTATCTGCCCATAAAGGTTGGAGAGACCCTGGATGATGCCAGGGCCAGCGCGATCATCAAGGCGCTGTACAAGACCGGATTTTTCGAGGATGTGCAGTTAACGCGCGAGGACAGTGTGCTGGTGGTGCATGTAGAAGAGCGTCCCTCGATTGCCAAAATTGACGTGTTCGGCAATGAAGATCTGAATACGGAAGACCTGAATACCGCGTTGAAAACCATCGGCCTTACCGAAGGCCGTATCTTCAACCGTTCCTTGCTGGACCAGATTGAACAGGAATTGCATCAGCAGTATTTCAGCCTCGGCAAGTATGGCGTAAAGATTGAGACCAAACTGACCGAGCTGGAGCGCAACCGGGTTGAGATCACCATTGATATTGACGAGGGCGATGCGGCAAAAATCAGGCTCATCAATATTATCGGCGTGCAGAAATTTGACGAACAGACCCTGCTGGACAGCTTCGAGCTGTCCACCCCGACGATGTGGTCGGGCATTTCCGGTAGCGGCACCTATTCCAAGCAGCAGATGCTGGGTGATCTGGAAAGTTTGCGTTCCTATTATCTGGATCGAGGCTATCTGCATTTCAATATCGAATCGACCCAGGTCTCCATTACCCCGGATAAGCGCGATGTTTACATCAGCGTGAATGTGACGGAAGGCGAGCAATATACCGTACGTGACGTCAAACTCAGTGGTGATATGCCGGTGCCTGAAGAGGAGCTTCGTCAGTTGCTCACCGTAAAGGCCGGCGATATTTTTTCCCGGCGCAATATCGCGGAAAGCAGCAATAAGATCAGCGAGCGTCTCGGGATTGATGGCTATGCCTTTGCGAATGTGAATGCGGTGCCGGATATCAATGATGAGGATCGCACTATCGCCATCAATTTCGTCATTAACCCGCGCAACCGGGTCTATGTGCGACGGATCAATATTACCGGCAATACCAAGACGCGTGACGACGTGGTGCGTCGCGAGGTGCGACAGATGGAGGGTGGCTGGTTGTCGTCACCGCTGGTTGAACGTTCCAAGATACGCCTGCAGAAACTGGGATATTTTGACACGGTGAACGTGGAGTCGCCTGCGGTTGTGGGCGCCAGCGATCAGGTGGATCTGAACTTTGATGTGACCGAGGGTTCAACCGGTAACTTCACGGCGGGTCTTGGTTATGGTGACACCCAGGGCCTGTTGTTTAACATGAGTGTGACGTTTAACAACTTCATGGGTTCGGGTAAGCGTATCAGCACCGAAGTGAATAACAGTAAAGTGAATACTGTCTATCGTTTCAGTTATACCAATCCCTATTACACTCAGGACGGCATCAGCCGCGGATTTAGCCTGCACTCGCAGTCGACCGATGCCGCAGAGGCCAATCTCGCCGATTATTCGACGGATTCCTATGGCGCGAGCATGAATTTTGGGTTCCCCATCAGTGAATACAATCGCGCCTCCTGGAGTCTGGGTTATGAAAACACGGACCTGCAGATCAATACGACGACGGCGCCGATCTCCTACTCCGAGTGGGTGGCGGAGAACGGTGATAACTTTGATACCTTCTCGAGCACGGTGAGCTGGTCGCACGATACCCGTAACCGGGCCATCTTCCCGGACAGCGGTTATTTCAGCCTGCTGTCGGCCGAAGTCGCCTTGCCGGGTGGCGATCTGGAATATTACAAACTGAGCGTGCGCCAGAAATATTATGTGCCGATGGGTAAGGGCACCTCCCTGTCACTCGGCGCGGAGTTGGGTTACGGTGACGCCTATGGTGATACCTCGGCATTGCCGTTTTACAAAAATTATTATGCCGGTGGCGGGCGCTCTGTGCGCGGTTTCCGGGGCAATAGCCTGGGGCCACGGGACACACTCACCGATGAGCCCATTGGTGGCAACACCAAGATCATTACCCAGCTGGAACTGTTCTTTCCTTCGCCCTTTGCCGAGTCGGAGCGCAACTTCCGCCTGAGCGCCTTCGTTGATGCCGGTAATGTTTTTGCCACCAGCGAGGATGTTGATAGCAAGGAATTGCGCTCCGCCTACGGTCTGTCCGCCATCTGGCTGACGCCGGTAGGGGCCCTGACCTTTAACTGGGGCTGGGCGATCAATGCCAAGGCGGGTGACGAGACGGAGGTCTTCCAGTTCTCCATCGGTGCGCCTTTCTAGCCGCGACGGCGCCAGGCGCCACTGGTGAAGCCGGGGTTTTTCGTGGCATCATTGCCGGACCGGCCCCGGTTTTGTGTCATCCTGGGCCTGTTCGGGGTAATCTTGGCACCAGTGTTACAGCAACTTTATGTACAGCAACTTTGTGTACCGCAACCATGGGAATCAGCATGAAAATGTGGACTAACCGTCTGGCAACAGCGTTTATGGGAATGTCATTGTGTTTTGCCACACTTGGGGCGCAGGCCGCTGAGCTGAAGATCGGCTTTGTGAATGCCGCCCAGGTGCTGGAACAGGCGCCGCAGGCCGATGACGCCCGCAACCGTCTGGAACAGGAATTCGCCCCCCGCGACCAGGCCCTGGTGAAGGCGCAGCAGGCGGTGCGAAATATGGAAGAAAAACTTACCCGTGACGGCGCGATCATGAGCGAGTCCGAGCGTCGTAAGCTGGAGCGGGACATCATTTCGCAGAAGCGTGATCTGAAACGCTCGCAGGAGGAGTTCCGGGAAGACCTGAATATTCGCCGCAACGAGGCCTTTGATATATTGCGACGCCGCGTGTTCGAGGTGATTACCGATATCTCGAAAAAGGAAAACTATGACCTGGTGGTCAGCGATGGCGTGGTTTATGCGAATGAGCGCGTTGATATGACCAGCAAGGTGGTTGATCGCCTGAAGCAGGAATTCAAGCCATCCACCAAGCCATAAAGCACCGCGCGTGTTAACCCTGAAGGCAATCGTCGATAGGCTTAACGAGCAGGGCATCCCGGCGCGTCTTGAAGGGGATGAAGATTGCCCGATTGAATCGGTCGCCGCGTTCACCCACGCCGCGAAGGGCGCGATCACCTTTCTCGCCAATCCCCGTTATAAAAAGTGTCTGCTGGACTGCGCCGCCTCCGCGGTGCTGGTACGGGAATCCGAGCGGGAGCAGTTACCCATGCACGCCATTGTGGTCGATAACCCGCATGTGGCTTTTGCCCATGTGGCGGGCTGGTTGTATGCGCAGGAGGATAGTCCCGCAGGCATCCATCCCACGGCCACGATTGATCCGCAATCCCGGATACACCCAACCGCCTCCATTGGCGCCCACTGTGTGGTTGAGGCCGGGGTGGTGGTCGGTGCGGACTGTCGCATTGGGCCGGGCTGCGTGCTGGGCAGAAATGTGCAGATCGCCGAACAGACGCGTCTGTCGGCCAATGTCACCCTCTGTCACGGTTCGCAGATCGGTCGGCGCGTGATTCTGCACCCCGGCGTGGTGATTGGCGCCGATGGCTTTGGCCTGGCCAATGACAAGGGGCGCTGGGTCAAGGTGCCGCAGGTCGGCAAGGTGGTGCTGGGTGATGATGTGGAGGTGGGCGCCAATACCACGATCGACCGTGGTGCTATTGATGACACGGTGATCGGCACCGGGGTAAAGCTGGATAACCTGATACAGGTGGGCCACAACGTCCAGATTGGCGACCACACGGCGATCGCGGCCTGTACGGCGGTGGCCGGCAGCACCCGCATCGGCAAAGGCTGTGCAATTGGGGGCTGTGTGGGCATTGTCGGCCACCTCGAGATCGCGGATAATGTCACGATCACAGGGATGTCGCATGTCAGCCAGTCGGTTCTGGAGGCGGGCGTGTATTCATCCGGTACCCCGTTGGAAAAAAATGCGCAGTGGCACCGTAACTTTGTCCGCTTAAAACAGCTGGATGACATGTCGCGCCGGTTGAAAATGCTGGAAAAACAAATGGGCGCTATTGAACACTTGGGTGAAAAGAAAAATAATGAGTAAGCCGCTAGATTCATCGATGAACACGCTGGATATTTACCAGATCCTGGAACATCTTCCCCACCGCTACCCCTTCCTGTTGATTGACCGGGTGACCGAATGCAAGGTGGGTGAAAGCCTGATCGGGTATAAAAATATCACCTACAATGAACCCTACTTCATGGGCCATTTCCCCAATCGTGCGGTGATGCCCGGCGTGCTGATTCTGGAGGCCCTGGCGCAGGCCACCGGCATTCTCGCTTTTCGTACCAGCGGAAAAGTGCCGGATAACGAGTCACTGTATTATTTCGTCGGTATTGATGGTGCGCGTTTCAAACAACCGGTGGTGCCGGGTGACAAGCTGGTGCTGGAGGTCGATCTCGTTAAGACCAAGCGGGGTGTCTGGAAATTTAACGGTGTTGCGAAGGTGGATGGCAACATCGTCTGCTCTGCCGAACTGATGTGTGCTGAGCGCAGCATCTAAAACCAGCGGACAGGCTCACGCCAGTGGCGGGATCTTTTTATGGTTGTCGATGAGAGTAGACGTGCAAGACATCTACCCTCAGCCAGCGTCGTTAAAGAAAGCAGCATTGTTTAAAAAAGTATCGTGAGAGGAAAGTGATCCTTGATCCACCCCCAGGCCATAATTGATCCCAGTGCCCGTATCGCCGATGGTGTCAGCGTCGGCCCCTTCGCGGTGATCGGGGCGGATGTCGAGATTGGGGAAGGTACCACGATCGGTTCACACGTGGTGATTGATGGCCCCACCCGCATTGGTCGCGATAACAAAATCTATTCCTTCGCCGCCATCGGTGGCGACCCGCAGGATAAAAAATACGCCGGTGAGCCGACCCGTCTGGAGATTGGTGATCGCAATGTGATTCGTGAATATTGCACCATCAGCCGCGGTACCGTGCAGGATGCCGGTGTTACCCGCATTGGTGATGACAACTGGATCATGGCCACGGTACATATCGCCCACGATTGCCAGATCGGCAGCAACACCATCTTCGCCAATAGCGTCACCCTGGCGGGACATGTCACCATCGAAGATTACGTCATCCTTGGCGGCTTCACCCTGGTGCACCAGTTCTGCAAACTCGGCGCACACTGTTTCACCGCGATGAATAGTGTGATCTCGAAAGATGTACTGCCGTTTCTGATGGTCTCCGGTCACATGGCCAAACCACACGGCCTCAATACCGAGGGCCTCAAGCGGCGTGGTTTTTCCAGCGAGGCGATTCGCGAACTGCGTCGTGCCTATAAAATCATCTATCGATCCAATCTGACCCTGGAGCAGGCAGTGGAGCAGATCGAGGTCAAGGCCCAGTCCTGTAAGGAAGTGGATCAATTGCTGACTTTTCTGAAAGGTAGCACTCGCGGGATCGTGCGCTAGCCCGCATGCGTATCGGAATCGTCGCCGGCGAGGCCTCGGGCGATTTATTGGCGGCGGGCCTGATCAGCGCCATCAGACAACGCTATCCCGATGCCGTATTCGAAGGTATTGCCGGGCCACAGATGATGGCCGCCGGCGCGAGCAGCCTGTTTCCCATGGACCGCCTGTCGGTGATGGGCATTGTTGAGGTGCTGGGCCGCTATCGCGAATTGTTGGGTATCCGTCGGCAACTGGCCAACCACTTTCGCAAACATCCCCCCGATGTCTTTATTGGCGTCGATGCCCCCGACTTCACCCTGGGCCTGGAAAAACAGTTGCGTCAGGCGGGGATCAAGACCGTGCACTATGTCAGTCCCTCGGTGTGGGCCTGGCGCCAGGGCCGGGTCAAGAAGATCGCCCGATCGACGGACCTGATGCTGACGCTGTTTCCGTTTGAGGCCGAGTTCTATCGCCAGCATCAGGTACCGGTGAAATTTGTGGGCCATCCGCTGGCCGACACCATCCCCCTGCAGGTCGACAGGTCCACCGCACGCAAGGCCCTGGGTCTGTCGATGGAGCGCACCATTCTGGCGATGCTGCCCGGCAGTCGATCCAACGAATTACACTATCTTGCCCCCAGTTTTATCGAGACCGTGCGTTGGTTGCGCCAGCGTTATCCGGCACTGCAGGTCGTCGTCCCGCTGGCTAATGAGGTGCGCCGCGCACAGTTTGAACAGGCCATGGCGCAGGCCACCGATGCGCCGGAGATGACCCTGATCGATGGACAGTCACGCGAGGTGATGGCGGCCGCTGACGTGGTGCTGCTGGCCTCCGGCACTGCGGCACTGGAGGCCATGTTGTTGAAGCGGCCTATGGTGGTGGCCTATCGACTGTCGCCACTCACCTATTGGCTGGCCCGGTGGCTGGTGAAGGTCGAGAATGTATCACTGCCCAATCTGTTGGCCAACGAAACGCTGGTGCCTGAATTCATCCAGCATGAGGCGACACCGGAGCGCCTGGGTCAGGCGGTGCTGAATTTTCTTGAAAACGCGCAGCTGAGTGAGGCCGTCAATCAACGTTTTAACGAAATCCACCAAAGCCTGCGACAGGATGCCAGTCAGCACGCCGCGGATGCGGTGCTGGCGCTGATCTCCTCCTGAGCCGATGGCCACAAAATAAAACGCTAAGTAGACACATCATTATGACCCAGCAAATCGATTTTGCCTTTACGGCCGAACCACCACATTACATCGCGGGAGTGGATGAAGTAGGGCGTGGACCACTGGCGGGTCCGGTGGTGACGGCGGCGGTGATCCTTGATCCTGCGCGGCCGATTGCCGGGCTGGCCGATTCCAAGGTCCTGACGGAAAAACGTCGCGAGGCCCTGTTTGATGAGATTCAGCACAAGGCCCTGGCCTGGGCCATCGGCCGTGCCGAGGTCGAGGAAATCGATGCGCTGAATATTCTGCAGGCGACCCTGCTAGCGATGCAGCGGGCGGTGGCTGCGTTGGCGCCTGCGCCACACCATGTGCTGGTCGACGGCAATCGCTGCCCCGTGTTTGCCTGTAGTGCGGAGGCCATCATCAAGGGCGATGGCACGGTGCCAGTGATCAGTGCCGCCTCGATTATTGCCAAGGTCACCCGCGATCGTGAGATGGTGGTGCTGGATGCGCAATATCCCGGTTATGGGCTGGCGGGCCACAAGGGATATCCCACCCAGGCGCATGTGGCGGCCTTGCAGGAACTGGGTGTGACCCCGATTCACCGGCGCTCTTTTGCACCCGTGCGCCGATTATTGGATGATGGCCAATAGATTAGGGGTTAATGCCTCGGGCTGACCTTGCGATGTAAGGCCTGCAGACAGGCCTATGTAAAGAACGACAACAAGTGCCAGGTGAAGACGATGACGCACCCACTACAACATTTACTCGACAACAATACCCAATGGGCCGCGAATGAAACCGCGGATGACGCGCATTATTTCCAGCGTCTCTCCACCCACCAGCGCCCGGAGTACCTGTGGATCGGCTGCGCGGACAGCCGGGTGCCGGCCAACGAGATCATCGGCCTGGATCCGGGTGAGGTCTTTGTGCACCGTAATGTCGGCAATGTCGTGGTGCATACCGACATGAACTGCCTGTCGGTGATCCAGTACGCCGTGGACATCCTGAAGGTGAAGCACATCATCGTCTGCGGGCATTATGGCTGCGGCGGGGTACATGCCGCCATGGAAAACACCCAGCACGGATTGATTGATAACTGGCTGCGGCACATCAAGGATATCTACCAGAAACACAAGCTTGAGGTTGACGGTATCGCCAATGAGCAGCAACGCAAGGCCCGTGTCTGTGAGATCAACGTCCTCGAACAGGTCGCTAATGTCTGTTATACCACCATCGTGCAGAATGCCTGGCAGCGCGGGCAGGCGCTGGCGGTGCATGGCTGGGTGTATGGCCTGCGGGACGGGCTGCTGAATGACCTGGGCATCATGATTGACGCCCCGGAGAAGCTCCCGGAAACCTATCGCATGGGGCCGATGCCCGTCGAGTAAAGCGGGCGGGCCGGTGGCGCCTGCGCTTCCCGGCCGTTCCGGGCCACCTCGGCCAGGAGCACAACAGCAAGCGGCATTTTCACTCTCTTAATATAGGGTTAAATCATCAAGGCATTCCTGCGCCATCCGATAAAGTATGGGTGTTCCCATTTCAAGAGATGGACCTCGTGGTAGATAAAATTGTGGTTTATACCAGTGACCTGCAGCTGGGTATGTATGTCGCGGAACTGGACCGGCCCTGGCTGGAGACGAGCTTCCTGTTTCAGGGCTTTATCTTGAATAATGAACAGGATATCAATGAGTTAAGATCCGTTTGTGAATATGTGTATGTCGATGCTGAACGCTCAAAACCCGGCGTGATGTCGGGGTTTCGGCCCGTCCGCCCCGGCAGTGTCGGCCAGAAGCCGCCCAAAAAGGCCAAAAAGGCCGCCCCCTTCTCTGAAATGGCCTTTCGCCAGTCGCTGGCCAGGGCCCACGTTGTCTATAAGGACGCCCGGGGCTGGATTGATACCATGCTGGAGGACTGTCGGCTGGGCGAGAGTGTCGATACCCAGAGGGCGCGCGAGCTGGTCACCGAGCTCGCGGATCAGGTGATCACCAATCCGGACGCCCTGATCTGGCTGACCCATCTGCGCAGCCGGGACGAATACACCGCGACCCATTGCATCAACGTCTGCATCCTGGCCCTCACCTTTGGTCGTGAGCTGGGGCTGGATGACCCGCAGCTGCATCGTCTGGGCATGGGCGCCCTGTTGCACGATATCGGCAAGATGCAGGTGCCGGATGCCGTGCTCAATAAGCCGGGACGGCTGACCAGGGAAGAGTTCGCCATCATGATGGGGCACCCAACTCATGGCCATGCCATGCTGATGGACGACCATAACCTGGATAAAGATAGCCTGCATATTGTGCTGCACCACCATGAGCGCCTGGATGGCAAGGGCTACCCCAGCGGCATGGCGGGGGAGGAGATCCCGCTGCTGACGCGCATCTCCAGTATCGTGGACGTGTATGACGCCATCACCTCCGACCGCTGCTACCATGACGGTATCGCTCCGGCCCTGGCGCTGGAGAACCTGTTCAAATGGTCGGCCGGAAATTACGACGTCACGCTACTGGAAAAATTCATCAAGTGCCTGGGCATCTACCCCATCGGCAGTGTGGTGCGACTGAATACCAATGCCGTTGGCGTGGTGGTCGCCACCGATGCGGATCACCGCATCAAACCCATCGTGTTGCTGGCGATGGACGCGAAGGGCAAGGCCTACCTGCCGCGTCGGCTGATTAATCTCTCCAACGCAGTGTGGGAACAGTCCGGTCAGGCACTGTCCATTGTCGAGGTACTGGAGCCGGGTTCGCTGGGCATTGAGCTGAAGACCATCCTGGAGGAGGAACTGAGTTATTCCAAACAGCAGATCTCCCGACTGGAGCTGTAGCAATCCGGGCCGTGTTTGGGTTTATTCGCGGGTTTGCCGCTATCGGCAAATCATCGGCCATTAAGTGGCCTGTCAAGTCTTGAAACTTCCCCCACTACACCGGAAAATCGCCGGATGACATTCGGCTTCGTTCACCTACGCCTGCACACAGAATATTCGCTGGTGGATGGAGTGGTACGCATCAAACCCCTGGCCAAGGCCGTGGCCAAAAAGGGCATGCCGGCGGTGGCGGTGACCGACCAGAGCAACCTGTTTGCGATGGTCAAGTTCTATCGGGCAGCCATGGCCCAGGGCATCAAGCCCATTATTGGCGTCGACCTGTGGCTGGCCAATGAGGACGAACCCACCCAGCCGTTTCGCTTCACCCTGCTGTGCGAGACCAATCAGGGGTATCGCAATCTCACCGAACTGGTCTCCCGCAGCTATACCGAGGGCCAGCACCGCGGCATTCCCATCCTCGACAGCGCCTGGCTGGACGGACACAGCGCGGGCCTGATCGCCCTGTCCGGCGGCCGCGAGGGGGATGTGGGCCGGGCCCTGCTGGCCGAGGATCGCGCCCGCCTGCAGACCTGTCTGCAGCGCTGGCAGCGGCTGTTTCCCGATCGCTACTACCTGGAGCTGCAACGCACCGGACGCCCCGAGGAAGAGGATTACCTGCACGCCGCCGTGGCCCTGGCGCAGTCGGCGGATCTGCCGGTGGTGGCCACCAACGACGTGCGCTTTCTCAAGGCCGGAGATTTCGAAGCCCACGAGGCGCGGGTCTGCATTCACGATGGCCGCACCCTGGACGATCCCCGTCGTCCCAAGCATTACACGGAGCAGCAGTACCTGCGTTCGCCCGAGGAGATGGCCGAGCTGTTTTCCGACATCCCCGAGGCGCTGGGAAACACCGTCGAGATCGCCAAGCGCTGTAACGTCGGGCTGACCCTGGGCAAGAACTTCCTGCCCGATTTCCCTATCCCTGCGGGGCTCACCGAGGCGGAGTATTTCCGCCAGGAATCCCGCAAGGGCCTGGAGGCCCGCTTCGACAAGCTGTTCGACCGCAGCGCGCCCGACTTCGCCGAGATCCGCCGGCCCTACGACGAACGCCTGGAGACCGAACTCGACGTCATCATCGAGATGGGTTTCCCCGGCTACTTTCTGATCGTTGCCGACTTTATCCGCTGGGCCAAAAACAACGGCGTGCCGGTGGGGCCGGGGCGTGGTTCCGGCGCCGGTTCGCTGGTGGCCTATGCCCTGACCATCACCGATCTTGACCCGCTGGAATACGACCTGCTGTTCGAACGTTTCCTCAACCCCGAACGTGTCTCCATGCCCGACTTTGACGTCGACTTCTGCATGGAGGGCCGCGACCGCGTCATCGACTACGTGGCCCAGCATTACGGCCGTGAAAAGGTCTCGCAGATCATCACCTACGGCTCCATGGCCGCCAAGGCCGTGGTACGCGACGTGGGCCGCGTGTTCGGGCACCCCTACGGCTTCGTGGACCGCATCTCCAAGATGATCCCCTTCGAGGTGGGTATCACCCTCGACCAGGCCATGGAGCAGGAGGAGACCCTGCGTGAGCTCTACGAGCAGGACGAGGAGGTGGCCACCCTCATCGACATGGCCAAGTCGCTGGAGGGCCTCAAACGCAACGCCGGCAAGCACGCCGGCGGTGTGGTCATCGCGCCCACCAAGCTGACCGATTTCTGCCCCCTGTACTGCGAAGAGGGCGGCGCCAACGTGGTCAGTCAGTTCGACAAGGACGACGTCGAGGCGGTGGGCCTGGTCAAGTTCGACTTTCTGGGTCTGCGCACCCTGACCATCATCGACTGGGCGCTGGACAATATCGAGAAACAGAAGGGCAAAGACGCCCGTCCGGACATCGAGACCATCCCGCTGGATGATCCCGCCAGTTACGCGCTGCTCAAGGCCTGCAATACCACCGCGGTGTTCCAGCTGGAATCTCGCGGCATGAAGGATCTCATCAAGCGCCTGCAGCCGGATGCCTTCGAGGAAATCATCGCCCTGGTGGCGCTGTTCCGTCCCGGCCCGCTGGGCTCGGGCATGGTGGATGACTTTATCAACGTCAAACACGGCAAGAAGGCGGCGCAGTACCCGCATCCGAAGATCGAGGGGATTCTCAAACCCACCTACGGCGTCATTCTGTATCAGGAACAGGTGATGCAGATCGCCCAGGTGCTGGCCGGCTACACCCTGGGCGGTGCCGATATGCTGCGCCGCGCCATGGGCAAGAAAAAGCCCGAGGAGATGGCCAAGCAGCGCGAACTGTTCACCAAAGGCGCTCTGGAGCGTGGCGTCGAGGAAAAGACCGCCACCTACATCTTCGACCTGATGGAGAAGTTCGCCGGTTACGGCTTTAACAAGTCCCACTCGGCCGCTTATGCGCTGGTCTCGTATCAGACCGCCTGGCTCAAGACGCATTACCCGGCGGCCTTTATGGCGGCGGTGATGTCGGCGGACATGGACAACACCGACAAGGTGGTGACGCTCATCGAAGACGCCCGCGAGATGAAGCTGGAGGTGGTGTCACCCAACGTCAACGCCTGTCACTACAAGTTTACGGTGAAGGATGACCGGGCCATCTTCTACGGCCTCGGCGCCGTCAAGGGGGTGGGCGAGGGGGCTATCGAGGGCATCATCATCAGCCGTGCGCAGGACGGCCCGTTCCGGGACCTGTTTGATTTCTGCCAGCGCGTCGACCTCAAAAAGGCCAACAAACGCACCCTGGAAGGCCTGATCCGCTGCGGCGCCATGGATGATCTGGGCCCTAATCGCGCCACCCTGATGGCCACCCTGGAATCCGCCGTGCAGCGTGCCGAGCAGCACCACAAGAATCTCGCCAGCGGCCAGGATGACATGTTCGGCGTCGCCCAGCCGCAGGCGGAAGAGGAGGCGGGGCAGTTCATTTTGGCCAGGGACTGGGACGATGAGCAGCGCCTCAACGGTGAAAAAGAGACCCTCGGCCTGTACCTCACCGGACACCCCATCGACCGCTACGAACACGAGATACGCCAGTTTGTCTCCATGCGCATCGCCGAGCTCAACCCCAAGAGCGACCAGACCATCACCGTCGCCGGCCTGGTGGTGGCGATGCGCACCATGAACACCAAACGCGGCGACCGCATCGCCTTCATCACCCTCGACGACCGCACCGGCCGCCTCGAACTGGGGGTGTTTTCCGAGACCTACAACCACTATCGTGACCTGATCGCCAAAGACCGCCTGCTGGTGGTGGAAGGCCAGGTAACGACGGACGACTACACCGGCGGCCTGAAGATGAGCGCCAACAAGATCTATGACATCGATCACGCCCGCGAGGCCTTCGCCCGCCAGCTGGTGCTGAAAGTGGATCAGAACAAGGCCGCCAACGGCTTTATCCGTGAGCTGGCGGAGGTGCTCGGCCCCTATCGCGAAGGCCACTGCCCGGTGCGGGTCGATTATCTGTGCGCCGATGCCAGCGCCCAGATCCAGCTGGGTGCCGGCTGGCGGGTACGCCCGACCGACGAACTGATCCGCCGGCTGGACGACCTCGCCGGCCGGGGTCAGGTGCGGGTAGAGTATTAAAACGGCAGAGAAAAGAGGAAAGGGTAAAGAGAAAAGGGTAGAATGCCAGACACTTTTATCTTTCCCATTTTATCTTTACTCTGAACGCCTATGAACCTGAATTTTCTCGAATTTGAACAACCCATCGCCGAGCTTGAGGCCAAGATCGAAGAGCTGCGCTATGTGGGCAACGACAGCGAGATCAACATCTCCGACGAGATCTCCCGCTTGCAGAGTAAGAGCCGGGAGCTGACCGAGTCGATCTTTTCCAATCTCAATCCCTGGCAGATCTCGCAGATGTCGCGGCATCCGCAACGCCCCTACACCCTGGACTACATCGAGCGCATCTTTACCGACTTCCAGGAATTACACGGTGATCGCTCCTTTGCGGATGACCCGGCCATCATTGGCGGCGTGGCGCGACTGGACGGAAAACCGGTGATGGTAATGGGCCAGCAGAAGGGCCGCGACACCACCGAAAAGCTCAAACGCAATTTCGCCATGCCGCGTCCCGAGGGTTATCGCAAGGCCCGTCGACTGATGGAGCTGGCCGAGCGTTTCAGGATGCCGATTCTCACCTTCATCGACACCCCCGGCGCCTATCCCGGTATCGATGCCGAGGAGCGTGGCCAGTCCGAGGCCATCGCCCGCAACCTGTTTGTGATGTCGCAGCTCAAGACGCCGATCATCTGCACCGTGATTGGCGAGGGTGGCTCCGGTGGCGCGTTGGCCATTGGGGTGGGGGACCGCGTGTTGATGCTGCAATACGGCACCTACTCGGTGATCTCGCCCGAGGGCTGTTCCTCTATTCTGTGGAAGAATGCGGAAAAGGCCGCCGAGGCTGCCGTCGCCATGGGCATCACCTCCGAGCGACTCAAGGAGCTGGGGCTGATCGACCAGATTGTCAAAGAGCCGCTGGGCGGTGCGCACCGGGATGTCGACGCCGTCGCGCTCAATCTCAAGAATACCTTGTGTGAAAACCTGGACGTACTGGAAAGCATGTCGCTGGATAAGCTGTTGGACAATCGTTACAAGCGACTGATGCAATACGGCAACTTTGAAGAGCGATAGCGCCTGCTCACAGGCGCAGCAGGGATTGTGTTTGTCTCTGATTTCTTAACAAAACGTTTATCAAGAACGCAGTTACAAGAAAGGGCTCCGAAGCTGGAGCCCTTTTTTTTTTGGCCAGGGATGGCCTTATGTCACGAAGCACACGGATGTGCGAGAGCGACGCTTGTCTGCCGGTTTGATACCTCGCACCAGGCCGCCGCGTCAGGTGCCCGCCAGTTCAGAGGTGCAATGCGGGCAGCGTAGCGCCTTGAGGGGGATCGGCGTGGCGCAAAAGGGACAGTCCTTGGTGGTCGGCGTGACGGGCGGCGCCTCTTTCTCGCGCTGCATTCTGTTAATGCCCTTGATGAGCAGGAACACGGCAAAGGCCACGATCAGGAAACTGATGACCGAATTGATAAACAGGCCATAACTGATAGTCACCGCACCGGCGGCCTGGGCCGCGACCAGGGTCGGATACGGGCCGGCGATCGCGCCTTGCTTGAGAGTGATAAAGAGATCGGAAAAATCCACCCCGCCCAGTAACAGGCCCAGTGGCGGCATCATCATATCGGACACCAGACTCTTGACGATGGTGCCAAATGCGCCGCCGATGATGATGCCCACCGCCATATCCACCACGTTGCCACGCATGGCAAATTCCTTGAATTCCTTAAACATGCCCGGTTCTCCCTGTGCAAAGACATAAGATTAAAGAGGAAATAAGCCCCGTTATCAGAAACGACTACGGGTAAAAACGGTCGTGCAGATATCCTTGGATCATTTGCCGGGATTGATTGATTGTCAAGGCAGCGTGCGACAGGTCAGGGCGATAGCATTTGCCGGGTCGCCTGTCCGCGCCCCGAGCGCCTGTGAAAAAACCGCGGGCCTTCGTCATTGTGAAATCGCAATGCATTCGAGGCGCGGATATTTTTTAATCCTCTGGTATCAGCGTCCACGATTTCTCAGGAGTTTCCATGTCAGCGGTAGCAATCATTGTCGGCGAAGGCTTTGAAGACTCGGAATTTCAGATTCCCTATGAGCGGCTGCAAGAGGCCGGTTATATTGTGGATATCATCGGCACCGAGGCCGGGGCCGCGATTAAGGGCAAGCGCGACCAAAGTGTTGCCCGGATCGATTTCTCGGCGCGCGCCGTCTCCGCGGACGATTACGCCTTGCTCGTGATCCCGGGCGGACATAGCCCCGACCACTTACGCACCAACCCCGACGTAGTCTCCCTGGTGCGAGGATTTTCCGACGCGGGAAAACCCATCGCCGCCATCTGTCACGGACCACAGTTGTTGATCGAGGCGGGCGTTGTCCGGGGCAGGACACTAACCTCCTGGGCCTCGGTGAAAACGGACCTGGTGAATGCCGGTGCCGTGTGGATCGATCAGGCGGTGGTGATCGACGGCAATCTGATCACCTCGCGTAAGCCCGCGGATCTCGATGCCTTTTGCGATGCCATTGAAAACAGCCTGCAGTACCCACCGCCACAGGGCCCTCAGGTGGCGTCGTCCGCAACAGTCAATCCACGCAAGCATCTGTCGGGTCTCAAACGGGATGAAGGGGGTTTTCTGCTGAGCCCGGAGAACTGGGACGAACACCTGGCGCTGGGGCTGGCAAAACAGGAAGGGCTAGACGAGCTGTCGGAGGCGCAATGGCAAATCATCTTTGCCCTGCGGGAACACTATCAACAGCATCGGAATGTGCCCGACTTTCATCACCTCTGTAAGTCCGCGCATCAGGACGATGTTTATTGCATCGAACGGCATTTCAATAACGAGGGGATCAAGGCCTGGCGCATCGCCGGCCTGCCCGATCCGGGCGAGGAGGCAAAGGCCTATCTGTAGTGCGATTAGTGTAGTTCGAGTAGTGTAGTGCGATTAGATAGAACGGGCTTCTTTTTTATGTTGCCGATGGTTGCTTTTTTCCTGATACATCGCGTTATCCGCGTAGCGGATCAGCTGATCACCGTCCTCGCCGTTCTCCGGAAAAATGGCGACACCGATGCTGGGAATGATCTGCAATGTCAGCGTGTCCTGTGCATAGGGTGCAGACAGACTGGCAAGGATTTTTTCGGCGACCATGTTGGCGTCCTCAGGCTGCTTTATGCCATCCAGCAGGATGATAAATTCGTCCCCCCCAAGACGTCCTACGGTATCCGATTTACGGACGCAGCGCAGCAGGCGACCCGCCACCTCCTGTAGCAGATGATCGCCCACGGTATGTCCATAGGTGTCATTCACCTGCTTGAAGTGATCCAGGTCCAGATACAAAACGGCCAGCCGGGTCTGCTCCCGTTGAGCCCTGGATAATGCCTTGTGCAGATGGTCCAGAAACAACATGCGGTTAGGCAGGTCGGTTAACTGATCATGTTGTGCCATGTATTCCAGGCGGGAATGCAGTCTCTTTCGCTCAATAGCCGCCGCAAGCTGGGCCGCAATAAACAGCAACAGTTCCCGGTCTTCTTCGGTAAAACATACATCGTCAGCATAGCTCTGCACGACAAGCGCGCCTAAAACGCGACCGGCAGATTCCAGTGGAACCCCGAGCCAGTTCAGTGCAACCGGATTTGCCACCACCTCCAATTGCGACAGCACCGAGGCGGCGCTGTCCGGTGTCAGCAGCAATGCCTGACCGGTGAGAATCACCTGGGAAATCAGGATGTCCGACTTTAGCCTGTGCGGTGCCGGTGCCACGCGATACTGGTCCGCATAATAGGGGAAGCTGAGCTCATCCTTTTCCGGGTCATAGAGCGCTACGGCGAAATTCGTGCCCAGCAACAGATCGTTGACCACGTTGTGAATGCGTTGAAACAGGGTTTGCAAATCACCCGGCGCGATAGCCGCCTCGGCGATGGCGTATAGCGCCGCCTGCATCAGTTCCGCATGCCGGCGTTCGGTGACGTCACGGGCCACCGCCACGCGCAGCTGTTGTGACTCCGACCAGTGGGCAGACCACATGATATGGGCGATCTTGCCATCCTTGCGCACATAACGATTTTCGAAATAGGGCTTAGGCTCTCCCTCCAGAATGTCATAGATGGCCTGTAGTGTCTTTTGCCGGTCCCCGGGATGGACAAAGTCCATCACGGACCGGTCGACCATCTCCTCCGGCAGATAGCCGAAAATGCGCTCACTGGCCGCGCTGACATAGCGGAAATAACCGTCACGATCAACCATGCAGACAGCATCCAGCAGCAGATCCATAAAATCATTGGGTGGAGAATGCGGATTTTCGTTCATAGTTTGACCATCGTGCCTGCTATCCCAGATACACCGGCGCAGCCTCTCACGGCCTCCGGAAGGCCTCCTGAACCGCTGCGCCAGTCACAACAAATAAGCCGCAAAGTGTCGCATGACTCAGGCCAATAACGCAAAAATAGCCTCGCTTTACCGTTGGGATACGCAATGGAAATACCGCATGAAATATCGGGTAAATGGCCTGCACGGCGGTAAACAATGCGTGGCCGGTATCACCGCCTGGCCTGTATCGTTGTACTTTGCCAAGGGATAGCTACGGATGTCACAAATTTGTCATGTAGGGTATGTAACCTTTTCGTCGGTATATTTTGATTCTTATAGGAGAGGACGATGAAAAAGACGACACACGTCAGCCGTGCAGGTCTGCTCGGTTTAATGCTGATCAGTATGGCGACGACCGCCTGTGCCACGAACCCGCCGGCGGCGCAGACAGCGGCGACACCACAATCGGTTGAGCAGATTCTGGAAGTCCATGCAGATGGCCGCATCAATATTTTTTACGATAAACACACCTACGACGAGTTTCTCCAGCTGGGTGAGACCTCGTTCCGCCTGACCCGCATCGGCGCCGGCCCCAAAGGAGAGACCCTGGTGTTTGGCTTGCCGGCTGCGGACAAAAAGAAAACCTCGGGTATTCCTGCCATCGACATCTATGAAGGTAAGCGTACCCCGGCGAATTTTTACGGCGAGATGCGCGCCGAAGGCCGCATCTTTGTCTTCAGCTCCTACGCAGACATGAAAATGGTTCGCGACACCGGCGAGGCCGCCCTGCGTTTTTCAGACATCGGTTCCGGCCCCAAAGGTGAAACCGTGATCTATGTGCTGAACAAAAGTAACAAAAAGGAAAAGCCAACGGCATTGATGGCGCAGTTCAGAAACTTCAATGGTATGAACTAATCCGGCCTATGGTGCACCGCCACCATTGTCGTGTTTACAGGAGGCCACATCATGTGGCCTTTTTTATGCTTGCTAACCTCCATGCGCACTCTGGCGATATAACTCGATAAATATTTGTACGTTTTTAACGGGTGATCATCTGCGTCTTTGGCGGGATCACTATCACGATTGCATGTCAGGCTCCACTGTGGGGAAGTGAAAACCGGGCCGGTCAGGAAACGGCGATGGTCTGCGGGCAGTTGCAGGGTTTTGGTCTATAGTCGCTTAGGACGGGGCGAGCAATCTTAAATTGCTATGCCATGGAAATGCGTCCAATACCTTATGGAGAGACAGATAATGCGACCAATCAGGACGGTATTATTCCTGCTCAGCCTAATGGCTGCGGCCATCTCCACAGCAGTGGGCGCTCCGCCGGCCATCGTCACACAGGGCAGCGGGGCCGCGACGGCCTGCATTACCTGCCATGGCGTCGATGGTGCGGGTAACCCGCTGGCCGGTTTTCCGGCGCTGGCACATTTGCCGCAGGCCTATTTCATCAAACAGATCGCCGACTTCAAGGTGGGTACGCGCGCTAATCCGATCATGGCATCCATCGCCAAGGCCTTGAGTAGCGAGGATGCCGCATCGGCCGCAGCCTATTACGCGAGCTTGCCGCGCACCAAAATACCGTCATCTGATGCGGATCCCGCCGTCCTTGCGCGTGGTGAGGAACTGGCAAGAAATGGTGACTGGGAGCAAGACATACCGCCGTGTTTCAAGTGTCATGTGAATGGTGGGGTGGGCGTTGAACCGGCATTCCCCCCGATTGTCGGACAGCACGCCACGTATATTGTCACCCAGTTGAAGGCCTGGAGAAGCGGTCTGCGCCGCAATGATCCACAGAGCCTGATGAAGGCATTGTCTGACAGTCTTGGCGACGAAGACATGCAGGCCGTCGCCCAGTACCTGACGACGCGTACGGGTGCCGAACCGGCCGATATCGGCGCCTTTCAGAGCAAGGTGCCGAGTAAAAAGGTGTCGAGTAAAGAGGAGAGCCGGCCAACATCAGCCGTCAAGTTTGTACCGCCACCGGAAAGCGAAATTCCGGACAATGAATTCGGCAATACCGTACTGCTGGGTAAAAGCATCTTCATCAATACCCAACAACATGCCAGTGCCTTTGTCGGCAATGGACTGAACTGCGCCAATTGCCACCTCAATAATGGCCGTAAACCCTATTCGGCCCCGTTGTGGGCAGCTTATGTCATCTATCCTGCCTATCGCTCGAAGACCCAGCAGGTCGATACCATTCAGACCCGTATCCAGGGGTGCTTCCAGTTCAGCATGGATGGAAAGGCGCCGCCGGTGGACAGCAAGGAAATGACGGCACTGGTGACCTATCACTACTGGCTCGCCAGCGGTGCCCCGACCGGAACCCGCTTACCCGGTCAGGGTTTTCTCAATCTGGCGCAACCACCCCAAACGCCCGACATGAAACGTGGTGAGGCGGTGTATACGAACAGCTGCGTGATATGTCATGGGGCTGACGGGCAGGGGACCCCGACTGAGAATGGATATGCCTTCCCGCCGCTGTGGGGAAAGGATTCATTCAACTGGGGTGCCGGTATGCATCGCATCAACACTGCCGCCGGTTTTATCAAGGCCAACATGCCGTATGGTTTAGGTGGATCATTGACCGATCAGGAGGCCTGGGATGTGGCGCTATTTGTGAACAGTCATGATCGCCCGGGGGACCCGCGTTTTGTACAAAGCGTTGAGCACACCCGCGACAAGCACCATAACGAGAATTGTCTTTACGGTCGCACGCCCGAAGCGCTTGAGAAGTTGCTAGACAAAAAGGCGAAGGCCGATGCCGACAAAAATCCCGCCAAGGAGGAAAGAGGCCTGTCTCCGGCAACAGCGCACTGACGGAGGATGCCCCATATCTATCGTGCCGTAAAATCCTGCGCTCTATCTTTATGGTGATTATTTTTTGGTAAGCGCTGCACTGGAAGGGCATTGGGCCGTGTGCGCAAGACACCAGGCTCTCAGCCCTGCTCATGCGGTTCGCACGGTCCCCTGTATTCATCCGGCACATTCGGTGGGCATTTGCCGCATTGTTCATTGCCCGGCACGGCGAAATCGATCTTGCGCGGGTAGGGCAGGTCCAGGCCCTGCATAATGCTGACGAATTCCTGCAGGCTTTTCTCACCGCCCAGGCGAGGATTGCGTATTTTCTCTTGGGCGATACTGGAAACACATCGGCCCTCATAATCATGTGCGGGATATACCAGTGTCTCGCCGGGCAGAATAAATAATTTTTCATGGATGCTGTGATACAGCATGGCCGCATCGCCGGACTGGAAATCGGTCCGTCCACAGGCCTCAATCAGCAGCGCATCACCGCTGAAGACCATTTTGTGCGTACCCGTGTCCAACAGGTAGGCGTGGTGATGGGAGGTATGGCCGGGCGTGAATAAGGGCGTCAGCTCAACCGAGCCCATCGTAAATGCCTGACCCTCCGTGACGCCGATGTCGGCACAGTCGGGTTTTTCAATCGATGGGTAAACGACCTGGCACCCCGTCCGTTCCCGCAACATCCCTGCACTGGTCAGATGATCCGCATGATGGTGGGTCTCAACGCTATAGGCGAGCCTGAGCCCCAGTTGCTGTAGTACATCAAGATCACGCTGCAAGGTGTCGAGCACCGGGTCGATCAGCAGCGCCTGCCCGGTTTCAGGACAGGCCAGTAAATAGGTGTAGGTATTGGAATCGGGTTCGATCAATTGACGAAATATCATGTTGCTTCCTCGCTGATTTCAGGTATCCACCGTGAGCGTGTGAGCAGGCGGATGCCAGTAGACTTCTCATGCTGTTGTGCCTGTTTTAGGCCGTGCACCGGCATGGATAATCACCAGTATAGTTTAATGAGGTTTTCCGGAAAGTGCGCACCGCACTGACATGGGCGCACAAACCATAGCGATAGCGGTTAGTCGGCCTGGATTGTGGGAGGCGTAGAGAAAAAGTCTGTGAAAATAGAGGAGAGTGGAGAGGGGGGATATGTCGCTGTGCGGATAAAGTGTAATCCTGACACTTTTTTTCGCGGATGGATATTGTTCTACTGATGATTTTATTCATTGCTGCTGAATAGAAAAATCGCCGTAGTCGCCTGGTCGCGTAGTGGTTGGATACAGGTTGGCTCCATTCAGTTCGCGATATTATTGTCCACGCTTCGCAGATTGTTCTCGATGAAGGTTCTAATGAGTTGCGCGGCCGATTCCAGGTCATCAGTTTTAATCTTTTGCTCTATATCGATGCATTGTTCGGTGATCTCGGGAAATCCGAAGGCGCCGCCAGTGCCCTTGAGTTGGTGTATTTCATGCCGGATGTCATCCCATTGTTTGGCGTTAAGTAAACGCTCAATGCGGTATCCCGTTTCCGGCAACCGCTCCGCATACATTTCCACCAGATCCTGAATGTCTTCATCATATATCTTTGCTGGTTGAATCGATGTTGGAGGATTCAGCCGGGTCTGCAAGACTTCTGCTGATGTTAGATACTTGCCCAGCACCGAATAAAATTCATTTTTATTAATGGGTTTGGTCAGGAAATCCGTTGCGCCGGCTTTTTCCGATTTTTCGACATCCTCTTTCATGGCGTTGGCCGTCAAAGTGGCTATGGGAGTCATGCAGTTTGCGTCACGTAGTTTCTTAATGGCTTCAATGCCACCCATGATGGGCATTTGCATGTCCATCAGGATCAAGTCGAAGTTCCCCGTTAAACCCTCTTTTACCGCGAGTTTGCCATTTTCAACGATCGTGACATTGGCGCCTGTCTTGTTGATATGCAGGGATATCAGTTGCTGATTATCGGGATTATCCTCCGCCAACAACACATTTCCGGTTAATTTTGGAATAGTTGTATCGCTGTATATCGCGTCGGCTTTGGTTGACGCCTCTTCTCTTGAATTTATCCAGCCGCCCCGTGAGATATCGCCGGTATTGATTAACACGCTGAATCGGCTGCCAACACCTGGCAGGCTTTCAACACAGAGACTGCCTCCGAGCCGTTCTGATAATTGTTTGGAAATATATAGTCCCAGCCCCGTTCCGCCGAATTTTCGTGTGGTCGAGGCATCGGCCTGCTTGAAGGGCTTGAATAGCTCGCTGATCTGTTCGCTGCTCATGCCGATGCCGCTGTCTTCCACATTGAATTCCATTTGATTGACATCTTTTTGATATTTCACGCGCAGCGTTACCCGGCCATCGGCGGTGAATTTTATGGCATTGCCGCAAAGGTTTATCAAAATCTGTCTTAACCGGGTAGGGTCGCTGAGGATGAATTCAGGAATAGGATATTCGCCGATGATTTCGAATTTCAGACCTTTGCTTCTGGCTCGTTCGCCCATAAGAGAGTCAATCTCGGATAACAACTGACAGGCGGAGACGGGCATCTGTTCAATGGACAATTGATTGGCTTCAATCTTGGACAGGTCCAGTATGTCGTTGATTAACTGATGCAGATGCTTGCCGTTTCTAACGATGCTGCCCAAATAGCTGTTCCAATCCCCGGATTTGTCTTTGTCTTCCATCAGGGTTTCCGAGAAACCGATAATGGCGGTAAGGGGAGTGCGTATCTCATGACTCATGTTGGCCAGGAATTGTGATTTATGGTTGTCTGCATCCTGCGCCCTTTGCCGGGCCTCATGTAGCGATTGTTCAACCCGTGTGATTCGCTTAATCGTATACATGCCGATCCCCAGTCCCCAGACAACCGCCCATGTGGCAAAAATGGTCATCAGAACCAGCCCGGATCTATTGTTATCCGATATCTCTTTGACCGTGGACTCTGATTTTCTTCGTTGTTCGTCCAGGAGTTCGGTCAGCTTGCCCATAACCCGGTTTTGGGTTGGCACCACATCGTTGAGCAGCAGGGTGTTGGCCTTTTTCATTTCGTCATTGAGCAAATATTGCACTGCCTCAGTTTGGACCTCTGATCCTTTTCGTATGTCAGGCAACGCCTGCTCCCAGATAGTCATTTCATTGGGAAATGATCCTTCGGCCATGGCCTCTAGAAACATTTCTCTTGCCTTGATGAAATCCTCGGCCTTTTCTTTAAACAGCAGGTATTCCTCATCCCGGTCGAACTCGTCTTCCAGGAGGGCCATTCGATGCAGGATAAGGGCGCGTTGATAGGCGGCGTCGCGCATGGTGAAAACGGCCCGGGTTTCATTTCGTTCTTCGAGGATTTGATCAATCTTTATTTGATGCTCGGAGATCATCCGAAACCACAGCACGGCCATAATGATGATGACTAGAATGGTAAAGCCGAAACCCTGGATCAAAATCCCTTTCGAGCTTTTGATGGTATCTGCGCTGTCCGATTCCCGCGAAATATTGTGAGGCATGCTAAACCCTGATTGCTTTTTATCCATTACATCATATCGTCAATCCTGTGGATCTCTTTAGATGCGGGTGCTGCGGGTGCTGCGGGTGCTGCGGGTGCTGCGGGTGATATAGGAGCTGGAGGAGCTGGAGGAGATTGTTTATAGACGGCGGGTTGGTCGCTTTTGAAAAAAAGCATCCCTGACAATTTTTATTCGTGCATTAATATTTCTTAATGATCCTTTATATCCATTACCGTTGACCAGAAGACAGCCGCCGCAGCCGAATGACTGCGGCGGTCGCAAGGTTTTACTGAGCGGTTTCCACCATGATGCTGGCGCGGGTGTACTTACCCAGGAAGCCACGCACGCCGTCAAGAGACACACCATTGACGAAACCGGTGACATCGGAATAACGCACCTGGGTCGGGCCGGCGACGGTCTGGATCAGGCCGCTCCAGTTGTAATGCAGGGACCCATCGGTGATGAAGCCGCCGTCCTTGGGATCGGCGGTGATGGTCGCATCGACATAGCCACAGCCGTCAGCAGGGTTAATCGAGCAGGTATCGATCTGGACCGAAATGCTATGCGCACCCAGAACCGTTACCGCGCTGGCAGGGATGCTGCCGGCCCAGAAGGTGGAGCCAGTGGCCGTACTGGTGCGGGTAATCAGCCGCGCTGTGTCAGAACCATCCACCGTTACATTGACGCCAGCGAATTCGCCAACGCTATTGGCACCGTTGGCCTGCCCATAGGTGGATGACTCCACTGCCTGATACAGCACTTCCGCGTTAACCGAAAACGCGCTCGACAGCGCGGCCATTCCAAGTACGCCAAATCCTAAAAGAGTTTTCTTATTCATATTTTCCTCGATATATAAAATGGTTTTAACCGAATGAATCAATCGCCCGGCCTGATCTGCATTGGGAACACGCCCCAGCAACCGCAAGGGATGTTAGTGACAACGGGCTGTATTTACAACCCGCCGATAGAAGGGAATGCTGCAAATCCATCAGCAATTTAACAACCCCGGGCTGTGTAATATCGCCGGCTGATATAGATAGCAATCGTTATCAGTGGGCTGCGCTGATTAATGGAATTCGTGGCAGTTTATGTGTAACCTGAATCCGTGGTTTAAACGTGTAAGCGGGCATTTTTTGACCCCCTGTGGAGTCAAGTGCTTGTGCCAGGCGCCGCGGTTAAGTCACGGATCCAGGTATAAGTTAAGGCACCGTATAATATTGTTGATTGATACGATCAATACCACACTCCAGATTCTCAAACCAATCCAGAAATTTGGCAATCATCTCTTTACCCTGGAAGGGCCGGCCATGCTGTGGAACAATCATTTCTACATCCATCCCCCGAATCATCTGTGCCCAGAGACGGCAAACCTTATTGGAGACCATGTAGCGTTGGTGAAACCCCAACATCTTGTGAACATGTTTTTCGAAATCGTGTACCGGCCGTTCAGGTTCTGCATCCACTAGCGAAGCGCCCACATCACCCGAGAAGAGAATCTTGCTAATCGGATCATAGAAATGGAAGTTACCCACTGAATGCAGGAAATGGGCAGGAATGGCCTTGATCACGGAATGTCCCATAGGAATGTTCATGCCATGATCAGGGATCGCGATCAGACGGCCCTCGGCCTTTTCTTTCATATAACCGGGCACCAGGTGGGGAACAAAACGTTCCCATAATCTGGATATCACGATTTTTGCCTCGCTATACATCAACCACTTATCTAATGAAGACACGATGTCCGGATCTTGATGCGTGGCGATAATATAATCTATATCTTTAACCTTTACATACTTGGTGACAGCCATGGTGAGCGGCATATAGGTCAGATCGCCACCTGGATCAAATATTGCGGAATGATTTTCCTGGATAATTGCCATCTGGTTAGATTGTATGCCTTCACCTTTGACCAAATCAGTGAAGGTGAGCACCATATGTTCATCGTTTTTAAATAATATATTCGCTTGCACGTGATGTTTAACTCCTACTTCGTAAGCTTGTTAAGCGTATTTTGCTAACATTCCCGGGCAACCCTTGTTGATTAACAGAACGGTTACTTCAGGCTTTTAGGAAAAAATATTATAATCGTTGAACCGGTATAAATACCATATAAATATTATGTTAATTTGACAGTTCGACTCAGGTATTAAGCGGCTGTTTAGTATGGTCCGTTGCCAGCAGAGAATCCGCCATCCGGTTTCCACATTAGGGCAATAAACCAATTGCGCGGGAGTGACTGTGAAACGTTAATTCGCTAGTTGCTTGCGATAACGCAGTCATAGCCTCATATCGTGGTCAACTGTTTGCACCCACAGTATTTCGCGTGTTTTCACAATTCATTGCCGACATATAACCCAATAGTGACTGCGTGCATATTGGGTTATACATAAGTACACATATGAAGGCCGCGCGTAATATAAAGTAAGCGTCCAATGTGTCCATTCATGCAGTCTTCCTCCACCTTGCTCAGGTTATTGCCGCCAGATGAATAGCGGTGTGAACGCAATCTTTTTGAGAGTACGGGTATTTTGTTGTGGCGACGAATTGCACATGGATATGGCATATTGATTCCATGAATTGGATATCAGCTTTCAAACTACCAGGATTATATCTGATAACCCTGGTAGTTATTATTGAGTCACCTGGAAAGGATACCCTGCAATCGAGACCGACAGCAGAACGACTGCATGGACAAGGTGAGACCGGAGGTCGAGAAGGTGGCCTGGGCCATGCAGGAGGTAGAGTAACGCAGGAGCAGTTACCGAGGGATGCTGCTGTCGAGCGTACATGGACGTATTCTCAGCGTGTCTTGATTGCAGGGTATCCTTTCCATGCACCTTGTTAGTATATCTTGCAGGAGCAGGGAATGAATCCATCGACGTTTATCGGCATGTTAGCCGGCGTCGGGTTACTGGTGTATATACTCAATATTGGCGCTGGGGATCCATCTGCCTACATCAACCTGCCGGGACTCGCTATCGTGCTGGTGGTACCATGGCCGCAACCTTCATCACTTATCCGTTGCGCGAGGTCTTGCGGGTGTTCCGGGTTTTTATCATTGTCTTGCAGCAGGAGAGCTCCTCCCTGCAAGATGATATGAAAGAATTGATCATTATAGCCCGCCTTTGGTTTCCGCATGATCTGAAAGCCGTTGAACATAAATTAGCTATTTCCACAAACCCCTTTTTACGCACAGGCGTGCAGTTGGTCATCGATAATGCGCCACTGGATGACATCGTTGCCTTGTTGCCTTGTTGCCTTGTTGCCTTGTTGCAGTGGCGCATCTAGCGCATGCGCGCAAAGGAGCGGAAAGATCCTTGAGCCGTTGATTACGGTCTTGCAACCAGAACAGCACCGAATCACGGTAGAAGGGCATACCGAGGTCCTCAGGTTTTGATATGCCAGGCTCATATTTCTGGGCTAATTTTTTGCACTATGGATGCACTGTGAAATAGTGCAGCCCATCTAACGCGGCACCGTTACTATGGATGTCGGGCTTTACCTGCGTGGGTAAAGCTTTCTCACCCCCTGGCTTATTTTTCGGAATGAGCGTGTCGTATCAGTGTATCGCCGGATGGGTCTTATGGTGTTCGGGTTCCACGCCGGGGGTGGATTCGACGCCAAGGGGGATTTCGTCCTCGTCATTCCTGGCCAGTTCGCTGGCTTCCAGAATCTTCAGTTCTGCCTCGGTGATGGTGGGTGTGTCGCCGATGGCCCTGTGCTGATCGGACGTCGATTCCGCTCGCCTTCTGGATGACCTTTCTGGCGATCCGGCGGTGGTCTGTTTTGCTGATGAGCCATTTTTTTCCGCGACGGCATTTTCGGCGGCTTTTGCCTCGGCCTGACGCTCAAACATGGCCTGGTGGTTGACGCTGGATTCTACGCCGAGCTGTTCTGCCTGTTCATCGGTCAGTTCGTCTGCTGGTCCGCTTGTGTGGTTGCGGGCGATCTGTTCTGAGTGGTGTTCGGTCGGTGCCGGGTTTGAATTGGCGGCGCGGGTTGGGGATTTTGCCGCAGCGATGGCTTGCGTGCCTGCACGGGACGCGGCCGCGGTGGGGAGAATCTTTGTGTCCGGCAGGTTCAGCGCAGTGGTGAGCGGTTTTTCATTGCAGAGTTTTTGTGCGCCGGTGGCGAGGTGCTCGTACACCTCACGATAGTTGTCGGTGAGTTTGTTGAACAGCAGGGACGATTTCAGGAAGTGCCGGTTGACCTCATCCTGGTATTCGGTGAGTCGGCTCTGGGTGGCCTGTAACTGCTGCTCCAGTTCCTTGGTGCGCTTGTCCTTGAGCTGCCGCGCGACGAAAAAACCGGCGCCGCTGCCGATGGCGAATACGATAACACCACCCAGCCAAGTCAACAGTGAAATTTCGCCGAACATGTTTTATCTCCCGGATTATCGCGCCGCATGGGCGGCATCAGTTTGTCCAGCAATGCTAACGGATATGGCGCGGGGCTGTCATGTTTTTTTATCGTCGCACTGCGGCCGGCAGTGATTACGGCTGTTTCGCCTGTGCCTTTGCTGCGCGCCGGTGGCGAAAGAAATTTCAGTGCCGGGCTTGCGGATATGAAATGACTGTATATAATCACAGGCACGTTAATGAATACTGTGTGTAATAACAGTTTGTGTAATAACAGTTTGTGTAATAACAGTTTGTGTAATAACAGTTTAGTGCGGCGCAGGCCAAAGGCGGGGATGAGATGCAGGGCTTAACCAAAAGACAACAGCAAGTTCTTGATATGATACGTAATTTTATCGATGACTATAATGTCCCGCCGACCCGGGTGGAGATTGCTCATGCCATGGGCTTCCGTTCGGCCAATGCGGCAGAAGACCATCTCAAGGCCCTGTTGCGCAAAGGTTTCATCGAAATGTACGCGGGCTCTTCGCGCGGTATCCGCATTGTGGAAAGCGAGCGGCCGGGCCTGCCGGTGGTGGGGCGGGTGGCGGCGGGGAACCCCATCCTGGCGGAAGAAAATATTGAGGACTACTACAAGGTGGATGCCGAGCTGTTTTATCCGGTGGCGGATTATCTGCTGCGGGTTAAGGGCCGGAGTATGCAGGATGTGGGTATCCTCAATGGGGATCTGCTGGCGGTGCATCGCACACAGGAGGCCAGCAGCGGCCAGATTATCGTCGCCCGCCTCGGGGATGAAGTGACCGTTAAGCGGTTTCGCCGCCGGGGTAATAAGGTGCGTCTGATGCCGGAGAATGCGGACTTTGACCCCATCGAGGTCGATCTGCGGGACGATGACTTTACCATTGAAGGGCTGGCTGTGGGAGTGATTCGTAATGAACTGGGTTGAGTGGAATAGCAATGGCATGGTGCGGATAAAAGAACGCTCGCTGGCGACCTTGCTCTGGCGATGCGGCAAACAGGGTGAGCGGCAATGGTGTGCGGTGATCCGGGGCCTGGTCGGCGTTGCGCGACGGGTTTGCCATCCGCGTGTTTTGGTTGCCAGGGATCGAGATGTCCCTGGCCTGAACGCCGGAGCTCAGCCTGCCGCAGCCCAGAACGTACTGGCCATGCCTGGGCGCCAGACGCACCCTGTCACCAGTCAGGCCCAAACCGCGAATAGCGGAAGTGATGCGAGTCAACGGAAAACCGGTGCTACCCGCCCGATGGGAACGCTGACCGAGATCCGTTGTTATACTGGAAACAGGCATGGAATCAGGCATGAAATCAGGCATGGCAACATGCATGGCGCTATTTACGACGCGGTACAGTCTACGGATCAGGGGGGTGATGGGCAGGGTGGCCTACAACCGCTGTTGCCCGCCCTGGCTGGTTATTGCAGTGACCGCTGGTTGGTTCTGGTGTCGCCGCCACGCCGCCCCGATGCCACCGAACTGGCCGCGGCGGGTATCGACCCGTCACGCGTGTTACTGGTGCACGCCCGGCATGCCAACGGCGCGGACGATAATGGGCTGAAGGTCGTCGAACAGGCATTGCAGTCCGGTACCTGCGGGGCGGTCGTCGCCTGGCTGGAGGCCTGCGATATGCCCGCCATGCAACGCCTGCGTCGCGCGGCGGTAGTGGGGCAGGCATGGGGCGTCATGTTGCTGGAGGGGGAGACCGATGGGGTAATGTCGGTCGATACGCTGCCGGCGAGAGGTGCGCAGGTGGTGGACATCCATTCAGGCGCTGGTTGGTCGTCTGGCGGAGTCAGGCCGCCTTTGGGGCAGCAGGGGCAGGGCATCATCCAGCTGGAAATGGCGATCAATTAATCGTTGGCGATGCCGGGGCCCTTTTTGCGGGACTCGTCCCCCTCATGTAGCGTTAGAAGGCAGCCCGGCCCGAACAGCGGTTTGCGGGCGAGTGCCGGGCCGCAATGATTGTGGCTCCGACATTCAGTACCAAACCGGCCCTTAGTGCGAAAATTTCTGGCCCTCTTTCATCACCAAATCCTAAGCCAAGCCCTTCCTCCTGTTTCAGTTTCCGAACCGGTCTGTCCACCGTATCCTACCCCTGTTGGAGTGAGCCTCCACGAGGACGATGCGGCGGCATTCCGGTTATAGCCCCGGCGATATCGATCCGGATTTTGAGAAGTGCAGTGCCCTTTCCGGTGTCATGGTCAGTGGTTTTCTTGCGCCTAAATTGTTTGAATGGGCCCGCCTGGATTGGGTCATCGCATTTGTGCCAATATCCTGCGTGATCCGCGTGCGAATGCATGAAAGGCCCGAGCCAGGGCTATGGGCGGCAGGCGACTAAATGATGCCGGATTGCTGCCGATATAATCCACATTATTTCCTGCAGTCATTTGCTACCGTCATTCACACTATCGAATCTAACAGGGAGTCCGTCGTGGAAATTTTCAGCTTCATTATTATCGGTCTCAGCGTCGCGGTGGTGTTGTACGCCATCATGATCTACAACAATCTTGTGTCACTCAAACATAATGTCAGCAAATCCTGGGCGAACATTGATGTGCTGTTGAAGCAGCGTCATGATGAACTGCCGAAGCTGGTGGAGGTCTGCAAACAGTACATGGGCTATGAACAGGAGACCATGGAAAAGGTCATGAAGGCCCGTTCGGCCGTGGCCAGCGCACAGCAGAGTGGCAACATGGGGGCACTGGGTGCGGCGGAAACACAGCTGCGCATGGGCCTGGGCGGGCTGTTTGCCCTGGCAGAGGCCTACCCGGATCTCAAGGCCGACCAGAGTTTTCAGCACTTGCAATCGCGTATTACGGGTCTGGAAAACGCCATCGCCGATCGGCGTGAATTTTACAATGAGGCGGTGAACCTGAATAACGTGCGCATCGAGCAGTTTCCCGATGTAGTGATCGCCAAGCAGTTCAATTTCAAGGCCGCCGAGTTGCTGGAGTTTAGCGAGGAAGAGATCACGGACGTCAATGTCAAAGCACTATTTAGTTAGTTATTCCGCGTAGTTCGTTGTTCAGTCAATGCCAGCCGACAGCCTGCAGGCCTGGGTGCTTAATCTTCCCGACGGGAAGCTCTATTTTTATCTGCTGTTGTGCGGCCTTGTCTCCACGGCCGGGTTTGTTTACGCCTTTGTCTTCTTTCGCCGGGCGCGCATTATTGAAGATACCCCCACCTCCAGGATTCGTTCCGCCGCACAGGGCTATGTTGAGCTCTCTGGCGTCGGGAATGTAATGGACGGTGACCCTGTCATTGCCCCACTGACCACCACGCCCTGCACCTGGTACCGCTATAAAGTCGAAAAGTTGAATGACAAACACAGTCGTGTTGTGGCTTCCGGCACTAGTGAAGAGCTGTTTGTACTGGTGGGTGAGACAGGGCGTTGTGTGGTGGATCCGGAAGGGGCCGTCGTCACCTGCGCGACCAAAAAGGTGTGGTACGAATCCAGTTATCCTTCCCGTCGCCGTCATTCAACAGGCAATGGCGGCCTGCTGGGTCGTCTTGGTGGCCGCTATCGGTACACCGAGGAACGCATGCACCCTGGCGAGCCCTTGTATGCCATCGGTATGTTTATGTCCGTGGGCGGAGATGCCGAGGCCTTCAATACCGATGCCGAGGTGCGCGAGGTGCTCAAACTCTGGAAGCAGAATCGCGCCGGCCTGCTCAAGCATTTTGATGCGGATGGGGATGGCGAGCTCGATGTAATGGAGTGGGAGGCGGTACGCAAGGCGGCCACGCATCGGGTGCGCCGTGAGCAGGCCAGACGCAGCGTGCAGCCGCCAACCCATATCATGAAAAAGCCCCAACACGATAACCGGCCGTACCTGCTTTCCGTCTATCCGGCGGAGCAGCTTGTCAGGCGTTATCAACTGAAGGCCGCCGCCTGTCTTGCCGGCTTCCTGGCTGCAGGCTCGGCCGCGGTGTGGATGGCGACCCTGCGATTGCTGCACTGAATCGTGTTGACGACTGTTTCGTCTGGCGATTCAGTCTCAATGAAACTGTCGCCCCAGCGACAGGGTATACAGCAATATCACCGGCACCTGCAGGATCATTAGCAGGGTGCGGTAGATCAACCTCTCGGAACCTGTGCGTTGCAACATACCATCGACCATTTTCTCCAGCCGGTGGGAAATCTGGCTGGCGATTTCATGGGTGATAAAGGCCAGCACCAACAGGGTGGTAAGCGTCGTCCAGCCCGGCCAGAATTGCACCGTGGTCGTCGCCTGTGTCTCCGCCCACCACTGAAACACCATGCTCGCCGCCGCGATGGCCTGGATGGGCAATACCAGCGCAGGCCAGCGGCTGAACACCGGTATCATGGGCAGTAACAGTGAGAGCAAAAAGACCACGTTGACAAGATGGGTGAAGCGCATCTCACCTGCGGCCAGTAGCTTGCTGAAGGGCAGGGACGTGGCTACACCAAACAGCACCGGGTAGGCGATGAGAATAAACGCCACCAGGGATAATGCCCGCGCGGCAGGGATAATGGTGTGTGCCATCAGCCAGGATGATGCGCTGACATCGGAGATGGCGAGCAACAGTCGGTAACCGGCGATCTCCACCGCCACGGAAATGGCGGCAAACAGGCCAAGCGCCAATAACATTTCGGGATGCAACAGGGATTCCAGTAATGTCATTGGGCGGGCTCAGTCTGTCAGTGTGTGATGATTGCTCGTTGAGCTGTTATCAGGCTTCCGCCGTTTTGCGCGGTATCTCGCTGGGATCAGCATTGGGAAGCCGAATGGTGAAGGTGCTGCCTACGCCGTATACGCTCTCGACGAAAATTTTTCCCTTTTGCATTTCACAAAAATGTTTGCTGATCGCGAGCCCCAGGCCGGTCCCGTCATACTGACGACTCCAGGACTGTTCAGCCTGGGTAAAGGGACTGAATATGTTGTTGATGTCTTCCGGCCTGATGCCAATGCCTGTGTCCTGTATGCGCACATCGAAAACATCCTGGGTTTTGTCATCAAGCCACAGGGCCTGGATGGTGACCGTGCCGTCATGGGTGAATTTTATGGCGTTGCTGACCAGGTTCAGTAAGCTCTGGCGAAGTTTTGCCGGATCAGTGCCGAGGAATTTTATCGTGTCTGAAAACTCCATCCTGAGCTGATTGCGGTTCTTTTCAGCTGATGGTTTAACCGTATCGATGATGTCGCTAATGAGTTGCCTGATATCGATAATGTCGGTGTTGATCGACATTTTATCGGCTTCAATTTTGGACAGGTCAAGGATATTGTTGATCAGACTCAGCAAATGATTTCCGGAGCTATGGATCTTTTTCAGATCATCGCAATGTTGCTCCATGCCGCCGATCTCTTCCATTTCCTCCTGAATGATCTCGCTATAGCCGATGATGGCATTGAGTGGGGTGCGTAATTCGTGGCTCATGTTGGCCAGAAATTCGCTTTTAGTGCGGTTGGCGGATTCGGCGATTTCTTTTGCGGTCTGGAGCTCCAGTTGTCCGCGGTGTCGATCAAGGCTGGCGCTGACCCAGCGCCCCATGAGTTTGACGAGATCGATGTCTGTCGCAGAAAAGGGTCTGTGCGGCCGTGGGCTGGAAAAGCTGATGGTCCATATCTGTTCATCACCAATGGCGACTGGAAAGCCAATATAGGCTTCAAGCCGGGTATATTCATAGGCCGGGTGCTGTTGGTATTCAGATTGGCCGATGTGATTCAGCGCCAGCATAGGCCGCACACCGGAAACAATAATGCCGCAAAATGTTACGTCGAGGTCCCATGTTTTTCCGGGGCGCAGGCCAAAGGGTTCAGGCGCGATGACATTCAACATGGTATTGGTATTATTTTTCAGATCAATCAGGGATATCTTGCCCACCTCCATATCCATGACCTGGCAGCCCAGCCTGAGGATCTCTTCCATCTGTTGGTCCAGACTCTGCCCCGGCATGGAGGCGACCTCATACAGCCTTTTGATGCGTTCGGCCTGTTCACGCTCAGAGGTCTCGGCACGTTTGCGCTCCTGTACTTCCGTCTCAAGGTTTTGCTTTGACTGGCTGAGGCGTCGATTCAGTCTGAGTACCATGATGGTGGCCGCAAAAAATATCGCCAGGGTGAGCACTAATGTTAAGACCCATTCACGATGCTGTTCAATGGCATCATGCAGACTGATTTTTCCCAGATCAACATAAGGCCCTACCTGCAGTTCCTGCATCAATTCATGCACGGGCTGATAGTCCAGCGGTACCGTCCAGCCCTCGCTGTTGGCGGCCTTGGCCACTGGACTATTTGCAGGTAGGCTCAATAGGGCGACGGCAACCTTTTGCGCGAGATCTCGGGAAGTATTGGGTGTGATGGCAAAAGGCCATTCAGGATACAGGCGTGTGCTGTGGGCATAGGAAAAGCCGGGAGTCTTTTGCGGATTGATAACCTTTAGCTGCTCAATATTTACAGCCCCCGCGGCCGCCATTCGTTCCAGCACATCCGTACGGATGGTGCCGGCGTCCACCTCACCATTGAGTACCGCCATCACAATCTTGTCCTGCGGGAAACCCATGAATTCCAGAGAGGAGAAATCCTGCTCCGGCTCAATGCCCGCCTGCCGGAATTCACGCCAGGCCATCCACCAGCCACCAAAGGCGCGCGCATGCACAGCCATGAAAGACTTGCCTTTCAGGCTGCGTAAATCCGTAATGTCATCACGATCCGCCCGCGCAATGATCAGGGCGCCAAATCGGGTATAGGCGCCGCCCGGACGACGGTTGCGCAGCGTGGCAATGCGTGAGATCCCATGCGTCGCCTCAAGCTCTGCATAGAGGGCAGGGTTGCTGAGCACAAAGTCGACATGGCCGCTGCTGATTGCCGCCGTAATATTCTCAATGTCGACGGGCATAATGTTGTAGGCGTAGCCCGGTGTCTGGGCGCTCAGATAGTCTGCGGTTGGCTGCCACATCTTGAATGCTTCCTGTTTGCCCCGAATCGCCAAAACGGCAATATTCACTGGCTGGACTGTGCCGCCAACGGCTGAAGCGGGGGCAGGGTCAGCGACAAGAGCGGCGGGGCTGTCTTCCGCGGTAAGCAGTGGCGGCAGTAGCGCCAGCCAAAGGCTGGCGAACAGCGCTGGCCACCGATTATCGAATTTTTTGTTGGGCATCATGGTAATGATTGTTGCCTGAATGCGTGTAGCGTTAAGTAACTATCGGAAATTCCTTCTAAAAATTAATGGTCTTTTCGGTATTTATTTCCCCGCCGGGCGGAGTGCAGGACGGCATTGGCCAATAAATGAGCGGCGGTGGTGATGTTGCAGGGTGTGATGCGGAGAAGGGCCATGGCCCCAGGAGGCTGTCGGGTTTTGGTGGATTGAAGCGTGGAAGCGGTAGAGCGGCTGGTGCAGGACGGGTTCATGGCAGGGCGGGCCCCATCGGCCCACCCTGCATGCCCGGTGCGGATTACCGGTTGACGGTGATGGAGGCGTTTTCGACCAGCAGCGGGTAGCTGTAACCCATGCCAAAATCGGTGCCCAGCACGACGGTGCCGGTGATGGTGACCTTGTTGCCAACCGCAGCCGTCTGCTTGCTGGTGACGATCAGGTTATTGGTATTCTTGCCGCCGGTGCCGTCCTGCACATGGACAAAGTTGCGTTTCATGATGCCGTTGTTGACCTTGACGACATTGCCGGTGACGGTGACCTGCTGGCCTTTCAGCTGGGCCATTTCATTGTGGACCTGTTCAACGGTCTTGGTTGCGGCATCGCCGGCGAATGCGGCGCCGGAAACGGCCAGGCTCAGTGCGAGTGTTAACAGTAATTTTTTCATGTTGTGACGTCCTATGGTGGTGGTAGTAAATATTATCGTAATGGTTGTAATCACTTTTGCGTAACAGTTTGCGTAACAGTTTGCGTAACAGATAGTTACATTTTTTTGATGCGCTCTAATTGCCCTTCAAAATTGTTCAGTGCGGCCAGTATCTCGGCAATCTTTTCCCGCTCTTTTGCCACTACGGCCTCGGGTGCCCGCTCGACAAAGCTGGGGTTGGAGAGTTTGGCTTCGATGCGGGCGACCTCCTGCTGTTTCTTTTCGATCTCTTTCGACAGACGCGCCATTTCCACGTCTTTATCGATCAGACCGGCCATGGGGATGAGTACTTTCATTTCACCCACCAGTGCGGTGGCCGACTCGGGTGCCTGTTCGTCATCTGCCAGTACCCTGATGGATTCAGTGCGCGCCAGGAAGTGGATATAGTTCTGGTTACGCACAAGTCTTGCCCGGTCTGTCTCGTTGACATTGCCCAGCAGCACCGGGATGGGTTTGCTGGGCGCGATGTCCATGCCGGAGCGAATCTGGCGCACACCGACGATGAAGTCCTTGACCCATTCCATTTCATCAATGGCGTTGGGGTCGGAGATTCCAACATCCGCTACTGGATAGGCTTGGCGCATGATGGTGGCGTCGGTCTTACCTACTAATGGCGCAACGCGTTGCCAGATTTCCTCGGTGATGAAGGGCATGATGGGGTGAGCAAGACGCAGCAGAGTTTCTAGCACATTTACCAGGGTGCTGCGTGTATCGCGCAATTGGGCCTCGGTGCTGTCTTCATTGGTGAGTACGGGCTTGGACAGCTCCAGATACCAGGCGCAGTATTCGTTCCAGGTGAAATCGTAAATGGCCTGCGCGGCATGGTCGAGACGGTAGGCCTCCATGGCTTCGTGTACCACCTTCGTGGTCTGTTCTAGTCGGGCGAAGATCCACTTGTCGGCAGAGGAGAGATTCTCTGAATCACCGGTTGAGCTACAGTCCTTATCTTCCGTGTTCATCAACACATAGTTGGCGGCGTTCCACAGCTTGTTGCAGAAGTTGCGGTAGCCTTCCACCCGGCCCAGATCGAAATTGATGTCGCGACCGGTGGAGGCCATGGCGGCGAAGGTGAAACGGATGGCGTCGGTGCCGTAGGAGGGGATGCCGTCCGGGAAATCCTTGCGGGTCTGTTTTTCGATCTTCGCCGCCATCTTCGGTTGCATCATCCCGGAGGTGCGCTTTTTCACCAGCGCTTCCAGTTCGATGCCGTCGATGAGGTCGATGGGGTCCAGCACATTGCCCTTGGATTTGGACATCTTCTGGCCGTGGGAGTCGCGCACCAGGCCGTGGATGTAGACCTCCTTGAAGGGCACCTCGTCCATAAACTTGAGACCCATCATGATCATCCGCGCCACCCAGAAGAAGATGATGTCGAAGCCGGTGACCAGTACCGAGGTGGGGTAGAAGGTCTTCAGGTCGGCGGTGTTTTCCGGCCAGCCTAAAGTGGAGAAGGGCCACAATGCGGAGCTGAACCAGGTGTCCAGCACATCGTCGTCCTGGCGTAGCGCCACTGTGTCGTCCAGTTTATGTTTGGCGCGCACCTCCTGTTCCGAACGACCGACGTAGACATCGCCCTGCTCGTCGTACCAGGCGGGAATGCGGTGGCCCCACCAGATCTGCCGCGAGATACACCAGTCGTCGATGTTGCGCATCCATTCGTAGTAGGTGTTCTTCCAGTTATCCGGTACGAACCTGATGTCACCGTTTTCCACCGCCTTGATGGCGGGGCCGGCGAGGGGACCGACCTTCACGTACCACTGGTCGGTGAGCAGGGGCTCGATGACGGCGCCGGAGCGGTCGCCTCGGGGCACCATGAGTTTATGGTCGTCGGTTTTTTCCAGCAGGTCCTGCGCACCCAGTTCTTCGAGTATCAGCTTGCGGGCCTCAAAGCGATCCAGGCCGCGGAAGTCTTCGGGAATAAGCTCACCATGTTCGGTCGCTCCCGGCATCCTTCCTCCCGCGACACTCACGCCTCCCTGTGCGTCGTCCTCGGCGCCGATGATGGCGGCGTCGATGGTGAAGATATTGATCAGGCCGCCATTGGGCAGTTCGCTGATGGCCTTTTCGTCGCGGTGATTCTGCCATACCGCGTAATCGTTGAAGTCGTGCGCCGGGGTGATCTTCACGCAGCCGGTGCCGAATTCCGGGTCCACGTAGTCGTCGGCGATTACCGGAATCTTGCGCCCGGTCAGCGGCAGCTCGACAAACTGCCCGATGAGGTGGGTGTAACGCTCGTCACCCGGGTGCACGGCCACGGCCGCATCGCCCAGCATGGTCTCGGGGCGGGTGGTGGCGACCACCAGATATCCGCTGCCGTTGACCAGCGGATAACGCATGTGCCACAGATAGCCGTTCTCTTCCTCGGACAGCACCTCCAGGTCGGAGACCGCGGTGTGTAGCACCGGGTCCCAGTTCACCAGCCGTTTGCCGCGGTAGATCAGGCCTTCCTCGTGCAGGCGCACGAACACTTCCTGCACTGCGGCGGACATGCCGTCGTCCATGGTGAAGCGCTCGCGGGACCAGTCCAGCGATGCCCCCATGCGCCGCAGCTGACGGGTGATGTTGCCGCCGGACTCTTTCTTCCATTCCCAGATACGCTTGATGAAGGCCTCGCGCCCCAGATCGTGACGGGTTTTGCCCTCGGCATTCAGCTGGCGCTCCACCACCATCTGGGTGGCGATACCGGCGTGGTCGGTGCCCGCCTGCCACAGGGTGTTGTCGCCGCGCATGCGATGGAAGCGGGTCAGCGCATCCATGATGGTGTCCTGAAAGGCGTGCCCCATGTGCAGGCTGCCGGTGACATTGGGCGGCGGGATCATGATGCAGTAGGGCGCCCCCTCTCCGGAGGGCGCGAAATGGCCCTCGTTTTCCCAGGTTTCGTACCAGCGTTGTTCAATGGCGTGGGGGTTGTAGGTTTTTTCCATGGATATCGGGTCGCCCAGGTGTCGCGTGATTCAGGATCGCGGCGGTGTGTTGAAAATAAAGGCACGCATTATACCTTGGCGCACCCCCCAAAAGCAGCCTGTTCAGGCCGCCCGGCCAGGAATGGTGGGGAGATGCTGTGGCGTAGCGCAGCGGAGGGGGCCGGACGGCGCGCCAAACGGGTGGTCGGGCGCTATTTCTGCGCCCGGGCAATCCAGGTGGTGCCGACCATGTTCAGTGTGTCCCCCTGCTTGAGCGCCTCGGCGGAGGCGATCACCTCGGCGCTGAAGGCCGCGTAGGTGGCGGGGTCCATCTGTTGGGTGAGCACCGCGATCGGGCCGGCCAGCTCCTGCATGAGTTGCCAGTAGGCCTCGCCACTGCTGACCTGGATCATGTTGAAGCTGAGGTCCTCTATGGTTACGTCCCGAAACCCGCTGGCGTGCAGGGTCTGCTGGAGGTGCTCGCGGTCGGCGAAGGCAAACACGCCGGGGGCCTTCGGCGCGGGCTGGGGCACCGCCATGTGGCGCACCAGTATGGACATCGCATGGGTGAAAAAGGGATTGCGCTCGGGCTCTGCCCAGCACGACACTACCAGTTGGCCATCGTCTTTCAGCAGGGGGTGGATCTGCTGCAGGACGGTCTGCGGCTCGGGCATAAACATCAGCCCCCAGCGGCAGGTGACGGCGTCAAAACTGGCGGCATCGAAATCCAGCCGACGGCCATCGACGGTCTGAAACTCCACGTTGTGCAGCGCCTGGGCCTGCGCCTTCTCCCTGGCAATGACGAGCATCTCGTCGACCAGATCGACGCCGATGACGCGGCCGGTGGGGCCGACCCGGTGGGCGGCGGGAATGGCGGGCTCGCCGGTGCCGGAGGCGATATCCAGCACCCGATGGCCGCTGCCGATGTTGGCGAGATCGAGCATGCGCTGGGTGATGCCGCTGGCATTTTCCCGCAGCTGGGCATCATTCTTGCGCCAGCCCTCGGAGACGCTGCGCCAGGTGTGGTGTTCCCGGTCGATGATGGCTTGTGGTGTGGAGGTGGTATTCATGGTCAGTGACTCTTCGGTTATTTTAGGTGAGCTATCGGTATGACGTATCGGTAACAGTCTTTCCGCATCAGACGCTATGCAGGTCGATTGGTTCGCCGGTTTTTAGTTATCGCTACCATAGCCCACGACGTGCAAGGGGTCCATGCGTAACAGGGCTGTGCCGTATTGCCCTGCCGGACGGGGCGATTTATGGGAGAATAGCGCCCATGCAACGCGCCTACGATATTCTCAACCACACCTTTGGCTATCACGAATTCCGTCATCAGCAGGCGGAGATCGTGGCCACGGTACTGGCCGGACAGGATGCCCTGGTCCTGATGCCCACCGGCGGCGGCAAGTCCCTCTGTTATCAGATCCCGGCGCTGGTGCGCGAGGGCGTGGGCGTGGTGGTCTCGCCCCTGATCGCGCTGATGCAGGACCAGGTGGATGCCCTGCAGCAGCTGGGCATTCGGGCCGCCTTTCTGAATTCCAGCCAGAGCGCCGAGCTGCAGCGACAGACCGAGCAGGCGCTGGTGGCCGGCGACATCGACATCGTGTACGTGGCGCCGGAGCGCCTGCTCACCGAGCGCCTGCTGGGCATCCTGGATCAGGCGCGTATCGCCGTATTTGCCATCGACGAGGCCCACTGTGTGTCGCAATGGGGTCACGACTTTCGGCGCGAGTATCAGCAGCTTTCCATCCTGCACCAGCGCTTTCCCCAGGTGCCGCGCATTGCGCTGACCGCCACCGCGGACGGCCGCACGCGCGACGAGATTATCGCCCAGCTGGATCTGGGGCAGGCGGCGGTGTTCGTCGACAGTTTCGACCGTCCCAACATCCGTTACACCATCAGCGAGGGGCACAACTCCCGCGAGCGGCTGTGGCAGTTTCTTCAACGGGAGCACCCCCAGGATGCGGGCATCGTCTATTGCCTGTCGCGCAAGAAGGTGGAGAGTGTGGCCGAGTGGCTGAGCAGCAAGGGCAGGCTGGCCCTGCCCTATCACGCCGGACTGGCGCCGGAGGTGCGACAGCTGCACCAGCAGCGCTTCCTGCGCGAGGAGGGCGTGGTGATCGTGGCGACCATCGCCTTCGGCATGGGCATCGACAAGCCCGATGTGCGTTTTGTGGCGCACCTGAGTCTGCCCAAAAGTATCGAGGCCTATTATCAGGAGACGGGGCGCGCGGGGCGCGATGGCCTGCCGGCCAATGCCTGGATGGCCTACGGCCTGCAGGATGTCATCACCCTGCGACAGATGGTGATGGACACCGATGCCGATGAGCAGTTCAAACGCGCCGCGCATGGCAAGCTGGAGTCCATGCTGGGACTGTGCGAGCTGGGCAGTTGTCGGCGCCAGACCTTGCTGGCCTATTTTGACGAAACGCTGCGCGAGCCCTGCGGTAATTGCGATACCTGCCTGCAACCACCAGAGACCTGGGACGGCACCCAGTCGGCGCGCAAGGCACTGTCCTGCGTGTATCGCACCGAGCAGCGGTTTGGGGTGAACTATCTGATCGCGGTACTGCTGGGCAAGGGCGATGACCGGATTCAGACCAATGGCCATCACCGGCTCAGCACCTACGGCATCGGTGAGGAGCACTCGGCGGTGGAATGGCGCGGGGTGTTCAGGCAGTTGATCGCGTTGGGTTACCTGAGCGCCGATCTGCAGGGCCACGGCACCTTGCTATTGACCGAAAAGGCCCGTCCGCTGTTGCGTGGTGAACAACAATTACAGTTACGCAAGCAGCGCAAAACGGAAAAATCCTCGCCATCGTCGCGCCGTGAACCGGCAGCCGATTTGTCGGCGGCAGAGGACAGCCTGTTCCGCGCGCTGCGTGGTTGCCGGCTGAATCTGGCGCGCGAGCGCGGGGTGCCATCGTATGTGATCTTTCACGATAAAACCCTGCTGGAGATGGCGCAGCGTCGTCCCGGTAGCCTGAATGAGATGCGCGGCATTTCCGGCGTGGGTGACAAGAAGCTGAGCGAATATGGCGAGAGTTTCTTGCAGGTTATTCTGGATGAGGTGGTGGATGAGACAGTAGATAAGAGTACCGATGCGATCGGAACAGAAATTGATCGCTGAAAAATCCGCTTAGCGGGATTTTTCGAAATGCAGGCACCACTTCCTAAATGCTGCTTCGGGCATGGGGCGAGCAATAAAATATCCCTGCACATGATCACAGTTATGTTGTTTTAATAATTCCAGGGCTGTGGCCGTTTCGACACCTTCGGCAATCACCATAAGATTCAGGTTGTGGGCGAGATCAATGGTGGACTGGACGATGATCCGGTCATTATTGTCGGCGTCCATGTCGATGACAAAAGACTTGTCTATCTTCAGCCCGTTGACCGGCAGCATCTTCAGATAGGCCAATGACGAAAAGCCGGTGCCGTAGTCATCAATGTCCAGCTGGATGTCCATCGCGCTGAGCTGGGTGAGAGTGTCGCGCGCCCGGGCTGGATCGTTCATAACTGCGCTCTCGGTAATCTCCAGCGTGAGCCTTTCCGGCTCCAGTTGATAATTATCCAGCAGCTTTTTGACCTGGCCCGGCAATTCAGGATCCTGCAGGTTCCAGGCGGAAAGGTTGACGGAAACATTGGAGGACAGACCGCTGGAGATCCAGTCCTTGCAGGCTTTTATGGCGGTTTCCAGTACCCAGCGGGTGAGTTCGGTGATCAAGCCGGTCTGCTCACACATATGGATGACCGCGTCCGGCGGGATCATTCCGTTGCGGGGGTGATCCCAGCGCAACAGGGCCTCCGTGCTGTGTAGGGTATTTGTCTTGATGTTTATCTGTGGCTGGTAATGTAACAGCAGGCGCCCCGTCGGTTGCCGGAGTTCTTCTTTCAGATCGGCGAGCAACGACAGGTTGTTGCCGCTAACCTCGTCCAGTCGGTCATGGAAAAAGGAATAACCTTTCTTGTTACGTTTGGCATCATACATGGCGATGTCCGCCTGCCGCATGAGGGTGTCCGCATCGTCGCCGTTGTCCGGGAAAAAGGTGATGCCGATACTGACGCCGACAAACAGGTTTTGTCCGTCGATGGTGATGGGCATGTTGATCTGACCGATCACCTTTTGCATAAAGGTGCTTGCCTGGCTTATGTCAACGTCGGGAGTAATGATCGCAAACTCGTCGCCGCCTAACCTGGCGACCGTGTCCGAGGTACGCAGGCAATTATTCAGTCGTGACGAAATCTCCTGCAACACCCGGTCGCCAACCGTGTGGCCCAGGGTGTCGTTGATGTCCTTGAAGCGGTCCAGATCGAGCAGCATGAGCGCGATCTTGGTTTTATGGCGTTTGGACTGTTGAATGGATTGCTCAAGACGGTCCTGTAACAGGGCGCGATTGGGTAGTCCGGTCAGGGAGTCATGTAAGGCCTGGTGCTCCAAGGCCTGTTGCCGGTGATGGATCTGTCGGCGCATGGTGTTGTAGGCCGTGGTCAGGGCATAAATTTCCTGGCTGCCCTTGCTGGGCAGGGCGATGCTTTCGGTATGTTTTCCCTCATCGCTGATGATGCCGACAATTTTTGCGATGGGTTTCAATACGGTGCGCGAGATCATGAAATAGACGAGGATGACGAATAACACAGCGGCGCTTGTCATACCCCATAGCTCGAGGTTGGCATACAAGGCCGCCTTTTCCACAGCCGCAATGTTTTTTGATGACCAGGCCAGCACGGCATTCTCGAGCTGTTCCAGGCCGTCGCGAATATCCACCTGCAGTGGCCGGATGTTGGTATCAATGAAGAAGACATCAGCGCGCCATATCTGTGAATTGCGTATCGCCTGTACCTTCTGGTAATCCTCATACCATTTTTTTGCGCGATGGCGCATCACCAGAATGGCCTCTTCGGTCTCAAACCCCAGCTGCTGCTGTTGCTGAAGAATGACCAGTTCTTCCACTTGCTGCTGGATCTCACCATTGATGAGCGTGATATTGTTTTCCTGTGGAATGCGTTCGATTCGATTCAGCCCGGCGAAGCGCACGATCACGGCGCGGAAGTTGAGGATTTGCAGGCGCCATAAATCCCGGATCTGGGCGATCTTGCGGTACAGGGAGGATGCGTATGCCTCGCTGTCTTCCTGTTCAATCTCCTGCAGGGCGAGGGTGGTGGCGGACTCGAACTCGGTGTTTGATTCCAGCAGGATGTTGTTGATGTAGGGCAGCATGGGATAGACCCAGTTCGGGTCTTTTATCTGCTCAATGAGGATCCCGGTGCGGTGTTGTAATTCGAGGGTATCCTCAAACAGGTCATCGGTAATACTTTTGATATTGGTGTCAGCCGGGAATGAAAATTGGCGCAGCCGGTCGAGCTCATCGGCGGCCTTCTGCAAGGCCTGTGTAATCTGCTGAGGGTGATCTTTTTTGGGAGATATCACCATGTCATTGAGGGTGGTATCGGCCTGTTGATTCGCCTGACGGACATGGTTAACCGAGGTGGTGATCTCGTCGCGTAGCTGCAATGCCCGCGCATTTTTCTGGGTGACATCGGCAACGTAGAAACTGGTAATCGCCGAGCCTATGGTCAGCAGGGTGGCAACGGCCGCAGAAAAGCCGATGTAATTGGCCTTCAGGCTGCGGCGTCTGGGGCTATTGGGTGCAACAGACTGTGGCAAGGGCGCGTCTTTTGTGGGGGAGGTCAAAAATTATTGCACGAATGCCGGCATGTGGCTATTGGCCTGGGCCCAGGTCATGGGTGTCCAGCGGATAGCCGCGATCCCGATAAAACCGAAAGCGCTCACGCCCCTGGACCTTGGCCTCCTGCTGTGGTCCGATCAGCTCCGCAACGCGGGAAAAGCGGCTGAAAAACAGGGGCACCTCGGCGGCAAGATTGATTAACACCTCGCAATCGGTTTCAGGGCTTTCGTGACAGCCGATCTGGATGGGTGACTGGCTGGGGCTGCCGGCCTGGTAGGGCTCGTGCGGCACGAAACTACCCTCCCGAAATGTCCACAGTAGCTCATCCATGTGTCGGGCCTGCTGTGGCGTTTCGGTATGGATGTAGATGCGCTTGCCAAGGTTATAGGCCTTTTCGGCCAAGCGGCAGGCCACCTGTTCGCTGGAGCCTGCGCCAAGAACGTAAAAATCTACTTTTGTCATCTTGTTTTCTGCCATCGTGCTTTCTGCATAGCCCAGGCCGGCGCCTGGATGTTGCTCGAAGGTTTTGGGCGCCGGTTGTTATGCCTTTGCGGCCTTTTTGGTGGTGGTCTTTTTCTGTTCCGTGCAGCGGTCGATGAGGTATTGCGTCAACAACGGTACCGGCCGCCCTGTTGCGCCCTTGTTCTCGCCGCTGATCCAGGCCGTGCCGGCAATATCCATATGTGCCCAGTGGTATTTCGTGGTGAAGCGCGAGAGAAAACAGGCGGCGGTGATGCTGCCGCCCTCGCGTCCGGCGATGTTGGGAATGTCCGCAAAGTTGCTCTTGAGTTGCTCGTTGTATTCGTCCCATAGCGGCATCTCCCAGGCGCGATCACCGCTGCTTTTTCCGGCATTGAGCAGATCATGCACCAGGGGGGGATGGTTGCCCATCACGGCGCTGGCATGACGGCCAAGGGCGATCACGCAGGCCCCGGTCAGGGTGGCGACATCGATCACCACCTCCGGGTCAAAGCGTTCACTGTAGGTGAGGGCGTCGCAGAGGATGAGCCGACCTTCGGCGTCTGTATTGAGCACCTCGATGGTTTGGCCGGACATGCTGGTCACGATGTCGCCGGGTTTGGTCGCTGTGCCGCTGGGCATGTTTTCACAGGCGGGGATGACGCCAATCACATTGCATTTCAGTTGCAGTTCGGCGCAGGCGGTCAGCGCGCCCAGCACGCTGGCGGCACCGCACATGTCGTATTTCATCTCGTCCATGGTGGGGGAGGGTTTGATGGAGATGCCGCCGGTGTCGAAGGTGACGCCTTTGCCCACCAGTACCACGGGTTTGTCCTTGTTTTTGCCGCCGCGGTATTCGGCGACAATGAGCTTGGGCTCCTCTGCCGATCCGGCGGTGACCGACAGCAGCGCGCCCATGCCGAGTTTTTTCATCTGGGCCTTTTCAACAACGCTGACCTTGAGGGCGGTATATTTCCTGGCCATGGCCTGCGCCTGTTTGGCAAGATAGCCGGGGGTGCAGATATTGCCGGGCAGATCGCCCAGCGATTTTGCCAGCATCACCCCATCGGCGATGGCCATACCTTCGCGGACGGCACCCTCTCCGGTGGCCAGGTCGGCGCGTGTGGACACCATTAAGGTGAGCTTGCGTAGCGGGCGACGCAGGTCGTCCTTTCTGGATTTCAGCTGGTCCGTGCGATGCAGGGCGCTACGGGTGGTTTCCACGGTTTGGCGCACCTTCCAGTGGAGGTTCCTGCCCTTCACGCTGATCTCGGTCAGGTAACTCACGCACTCCATGGCGCCGGTTTCGTTGAGGCGGGTGACGGCGGTGCTAACGATACGCTGGTATTCCTTGTCACCGACCTCACGCTCTTTACCGCAGCCGATCAGCAATACACGCTCGGACAGGGCCTCGGGGATATGGTGCAGCAGCAGGGTCTGGCCCAGATGCCCTTCAATGTCACCACGCCGTAGCAGGGCCGAGAGGTGACCACCGCTGGCCTTGTCAAGCACCTCCGCCGCTGGACTGAGGCGTCGGGGTTCGAACACGCCGACCACCACACAGGCAGAGCGTTGTTTGGCGGGGCTACCACTTTTGACATTGAATTCCATGATCGTTTTACCTGGCGAAGTTGTTGTGAAGGCAGTATATCTGTTCTTAATATCATTGTTTCAGGCGGCGACGGCTTCTCGCGGCAGGGCCTAAGTGTACTTGAAGCAATACACGATTCCCACGCGCGATGCAGTGGCGGGAAAGGTGTAATATAGCGTTTTTTGCTTTAGCCCGGATATTTCATCAACGGCGTTGCGAGAGGCCGTAAGACCGTGAAGATGCAAGGCGCGCGTAGGAAAATGCGCGCAGGCGTACTTAACGTACATTGAGCACATTTTTCAAGCGCAACGCCGCAGATTCATGGGCTTACGGACTCGCAGCAGGCGTTTATGAAATATCCGGGTTGGCATTTCACGGGCTGAATTTAGGGGCTTATCGGATTACATTGTGGTCATTTATCGTTATTTGATAAAAGAGGTCCTGCAGACCCTGCTGGCGGTATTGGTGGTTTTGCTGCTGATCTTTATGGGGCGCTATTTTGCGGCCTATCTGGCGGACGCCTCGGTCGGAAAGATTTCCGGCGATATCGTGCTTGAAATGCTGCTGCTGCGCACCCTTACGTCACTCAGTGTGATGATGCCGTTTGGATTGTTCGTGGCGGTCTTGCTAGCGTTTGGGCGTCTCTATAAAGACAGTGAGATGACGGCGCTGGCGGCCTGTGGTGTGAGTCCGACACGAGTATTGGCTGCCGTAATTTCCGTTGCGATGATCGCCAGCATACTGGTGGCAGGTTTGTCGTTCTGGGGCACGCCCTGGGCGCATGAGAAGGCCTTGCAGGTGCGCGAACAGGCGCAGACGGGTACCGCCTTTGAGTCCGTGGCAGAGGGGCAGTTTAATAAGGTGGGTCAGGACAGTCAGGTGTTCTATGTGGAGAGCCTGTCCGCAGATCACACCCGCTTGCGCAATGTCTTTGTGCAGGCCACAACGGATGAGGGACAGCTGGATATCTTTTCTGCCCGCAGTGGGTACCAGAGCATTGATCCAGTCACCGGGGCGCATTATCTGGTGTTAGTTGATGGTTATCGTTATCAGGGCCTCCCGGGTGATGTGGATTTCAAAATCCATCAATATGAGAAAAATGCCGTACGTCTTGATGTGCAGGAAGCAGCACCGTTGCGTCGTACGCACTGGGCGATTCCGACCAATACCTTATGGGGCTCGTCACGACCGGCGGATCAGGCGGAACTTCAGTGGCGTTTTGCGATGCCGCTGGCAACGGTCTTGCTGGCAGTGCTGGCGGTGCTATTGAGCCGCACCTCGCCCCGGCAGGGACGCTTCGCAAAGCTGTTTGTCGCGATTTTGATTTTTGTGACCTACTACAACACGCTCGGTGTTGCCATGTCCTGGGTGGAGCGTGGGATTGTTCCCCCGAGTGTGGGCATATGGTGGGTGCATCTGGCATTGATGCTCCTGGTCGCCGTGCTGGCGGTAAGGCACTGGGGGGCACGCTGGGTGTGGCGCCGCCTGTTCGGGGACACTAATAAAGGTGAGGCAGCGGCTGCATAATGGCGATGCAAATTCTCGATCGTTATATTGGACGACATGTTGGTTACAGCACCCTGATAGTGATGGGGGTGTTGTTGACCCTGTTTGCCTTTTTTGCCTTTATGGATGAGGCCGGACAGATTGGGAAAGGTCGTTACGGCACCTGGCAGGCGTTTCAATATGTACTGTTAACCATTCCCGGTCTGGCCTATCAGTTGTTTCCGATATGTGCCTTGCTGGGAACAACGATTGGCCTAGGAATCCTGGCGAGCAATAGCGAATTGGTGGTCATGCGGGCTGCCGGAGTTTCGCTGTCGCGTATTATTGTGTCAGTGATGAAGATTGGATTGCTCTTCGTTGTATTGACCCTCGTCATTGGGGAAGGGGTAGCGCCGCCGGCAGAGCGCTATGCACAAACGCTGCGTTCGGTGGCGATGTCTGACAAACTGACCCTGCGCAGCCAGGATGGTTTGTGGGCGCGGGATGGCAATAGCTTTGTGAATGTGCGCGACATTCTGCCAGGCGAGCGCCTGGGAAAAATCTTTATCTTTGAGCGCGATGCCGCCTATCGGCTGACAAAAATGGTGCGCGCTGATTCAGCGGTATATCGTAATGGCAGCTGGATACTGCAGCGTGTGGTGAGTAGTGATATCGGTGAGTCGATGGTGACATCGGCACGTGTCGCGGAGTCGCCCTGGCAAACAAATCTTAGCCCGGATTTGCTGAATGTGGTGACGGTGAAACCGAATACCTTATCGATCGTTGGTTTGTATCAGTATGTTGCCTATCTTAAAGATAATGGTCTTGATGCAGGGATTTATCAGCAGGCGCTCTGGGGAAAAATTGTTGCGCCGATAATAACCGCCGTAATGGTTTTCCTGTCCATCCCCTTCGTTTTCGGCCCCCTGCGCTCAGTGGGAATTGGTCACCGGATTCTGGTGGGAACATTAGCCGGTATTGGTTTTTATATATTGAACCAGATGTTTGCCTATATGGGGTTGGTGTTTGCATTAAATCCAATATTCAGCGCATTGGCCCCGGCAGTGGTGGCATTTGTAATGGCCTATCTAATGTTGCGTCGGGTCTACTGACCGGATAGCGGAAGCTGGTTTCTTAGTCGGCCAATCGGTCCTGGGTTTCGGTTCTGATTCCGGCTCTAAAAAGCGAGATTAAAATAACCCATCACCACATCTACCCAGACGACGCCCAACATGGAAAAAGGCATTAACATCCGGCAATGATGTTCGCCGGATGTTAATGCCTTAGTTTTACGGATCTAGCCGATTGCTATTACAGATCCGCGAGTCCTGGATTGTTGCTGATGCCCTTGATTTTCGGCACATTGAGTTCGCCAACCTTCACTGTCTCCTGTCGACGAAGGTAATCGGCAACGACATCCCAGATCGGACGACCTTCGCGGGGAGCCTCAACACTGGCCCAGCCGGCGACGCGGTATTCCTTATTGGCATCCAATGGCTTGCCCTTGAGCTCCATGTCGGAGATGCGATTGCCAATCGTTTTGGTGGGGTCGATAGCGAACTTCAGTCCACCGACACGCACCATGTCGCCACCTTGCTGGTAATAGGGGTCGGTGTTGAAGAGGTTGTCGGCAACATCTTCCAGGATCAGTTTGACCGTCTCGCCGGTGGCTTTATTGAGAGTGACCGTGGGATAGGTGATGGCCGTTTGTGTCATTACGTGTTCGAAGGTGATGTCTTCGCCCGTGGGTATGCTGACTCCCCAGCGGAAGCCGGGAGAGAATGCGATATCGGCATCCTGTGCCTCCAGTAGAGCATCCAGGATCAATTGATCGAAGGTGCCATTGAAATTGCCCCGGCGATAAAGCAGCTCGTCGGCCACGCCGAGCTTTTCATTCAGTTCGCGCTGGAAGGGTTTGCGAACCTTTTCGATATGCGCAGTCATGGCCGCGTCGGGTTCCAGATAATTCGAGAACACCGGCAGCAGATTAAAGCGGAAATCGCGCACTTTGCCATTGCGTACATCGAAGTCCAGTACGCTGAGGAATTTTCCATTTGAGCCAGAGTTGATCACCAGCGTGATGCCGCCAGGGTTTTTGATTTTAACGGCCTCGGGTACGGCATCGTGTGTATGGCCACCCATGATGGCATCAATGCCCTGTACGCGGCTGGCCATCTTCAGATCGACATCCATGCCGTTATGCGAGAGGACGATAACGACTTGTGCCCCAGCCGCGCGCGCATTCTCAACGGTCTTTTGCATCTTTTCTTCACGGATGCCAAAACTCCAGTCCGGCACCATGTAACGAGGATTGGCGATAGGGGTGTAGGGGAAGGCCTGGCCGATAATGGCGGTAGGGACACCGTTGATTTCTTTTATAACATACGGTTTGAAGACGTCTTCTTCCCACTGATTGTCGATAACATTCTGGGCGACAAAATCCATATTGCCTTCGAGATCTTTTTCGATGATTTCCTTGACGCGTTCGTGGCCAAAAGTGAACTCCCAGTGCCCGGTCATGGCATCGACGCCCAGCAGCTTGGTGGCATCGACCATGTCCTGCCCATTTGTCCAGAGCGAAGTGGCCGAACCCTGCCAGGTGTCTCCGCCATCTAATAATAATGAGCCGGGACGTTGCGCCCGGATGTGTTTCACCAAAGTTGCCAGATGTGCGAAGCCACCGACCTTGCCGTATTTCTTTGCGGCCTCAACAAAATTTAGATAGGTAAAGGCATGTGCTTGTGGAGTATTCGGATCGATCCCGTAGCGGGCCAGGAAATAATTGCCGACCAGGTGGGGTGCCTTTGATTTCATGCTGCCGATGCCAATATTAATATTGGGTTCGCGGAACCAGATGGGCATCAGTTGTGCGTGACAGTCGGTGAAGTGCAGTAGTGACACATTACCAAAGCTTGGCAGGTCATACATCTTTTCTTCTGATACGCGTCCTTTCGTTGCGGCCTGTCCTGGCAACTGGATTCCGGCGGCGCTCGCAATAGCAAGCATTTGTAAAAATTCTCGACGAGAGATGTTCATTCAAAAGCTCCTGGGACTTTAAGTTCTACGTATATTTTAATTCTGGGTTTTTGGCAAATTAGCCGATCTCGGATTTAGCAGTTTACGGTTCCTGGCAGGTTTTATGCTCGCTAACCGTGGAGACAGGGCACAGTTAATTGGGCCATATACTACACTAAAACCAAGTTTAGCACTTACTACTAAAGGGGTAGCTGCCGAAGGCAATGCCGAAAATTTCAGGAATAAACAATATTAATTTCTGAATAGTCCGAATACATTTATGCCGAAAAAAGAAAAGGCCCGACAAGTGAACCTGTCGGGCCTTAAATTGGAAATGCCGGGTGACGTTATTTACGTGCGCCAGGTCCATTCCAGGGAATACCGTTACTCATATAAGTAAGGAAGTATTCCAGGTTGCGGTATTCCGTGCTTTGAGCCTTGAAGGGCGCGGCACGTACCTGCTCATTGCAACCGCCAAAGCGTCGGTGAGAGGTACCCAGACCACCCCACTTGGAACGGTAAACCGGGAAGTGGGACAGGTGTCCCAGCGCCGGTGACAGGATGTCCGCACGAATCTTGTTGCCTGCATTGTCTACGTGGCAATGCGCACACGCCATATTCAGCTGGCCACGACGCGCATAGAAATGATGCTTGCCGTCTTCATAGGCATCTACTGCACGCTGATCGTGTGGGATCTTGATGTCAATAGTTTGTCCACGAGTGGTGTAGGCCATGTAGGCTGACAGAGAGGCGATTTTGCCTTTTTTCAGTTCCAGAGGCTTTTCGCCATTCTTGGTGCGGCACTCATTGATCGCCGATTCGAGAGTCTCGACTTGGCCTTTTTCCGTATCGTAGCGGGGGTAGTCACCTCTTACCCCGATACCACCATTGCGGAAGCAGCTGGCATAGGTTTTGCCATTTTTGAAAGGCGTGTTGAACATCTCTTCACCTTCTGCAATGGCAATTTCGTAGGGCGGAAATTCCTCGATTGCTTCCCATTGTTCACGGGAAGCAGGGTCGACGGCATAAACGCCATTAGCGAAGTCTTCCAGTGGGACGTTTGGAAAACGCTCCATGAAGTAACCCCTGAATGCCTTTAAGTCCTCCTCAGGACTGGCTTGACTGACCAGCGGGGCGCCAAGGACGCTTATCGCTGCAGTGATCAAAAGCAGTTTTTTCATCATTACTCCTCCTCCATCCTTCAGTGCTGCTGCGGTCAAATACAACCTGCAGCAGCTTATATTTTACGTTAGTCGATTGTGGCTTCGTCTGTAGCACTTTCGCCCTTGTTATCAGTCCAGCTAACTTTAACGGTTTCGCCTTTGGCACCACCCTTAAATTTGAATGATAGGTAGGGATTCTTGGATACTGCCACGCCCCAGGATGCCACCAGGATTTTGTTTCCCTTGTGCTCACAAACGACTTCATTAATGAAGTGCGCGGGGATTTTTTCACCGGTCTTGCTGTCTTTGCGTAACCCTGTTTCCATGGGGTGGCTCATCAGGGCTTTGACCTCCGCCACGTCGCCGCTCATTTTGGCACGGATACGAATATTCTTACTGGCCATTATCTTTTTCCTCTATCTGTTAATAACGGTGTGTGTGCGAGGGATTAACCGCCGCAACCACCGATAGTGACTTTGACGGTTTTTTTCGCGCTGTGCAGCTTGCCGCCAGACTTGACAACGGCAATCAGATCAGAGGTTTTACCCATTTTTACGCGAGTGGAGACAAATCCCTGTGTGCTGCCGCCCAGGGCGAAGCTACATGCCAGAGGGGAGGGGTTTTCCTGGATCAAGACACTGATGGTTTCTGCGGCCATGCCGGTGGATACGGTGATTGGTACCACGGCGCCATTCTCGGCAATGTCGGGGGCCTTGATTTCGATGTCGCTGCTTTCTGAGTGGCTGGTGTCGCTGAACAATGCATTCAGGGCATCGTCAATGGTTTTGGCTGCAAAAGCAGATTCAGGCCACGCAGCAAGCACCATACGCGGTGCCAACAAACCAGCGCTTGCGGCGATACCCAGCATGCCACCGGCTACTGTGCCTTTGAGGAAGGTTCTACGTTTCATGATGGTGATGTCTCCTTCTAGCTTTTATAAATGATGTTTCAATTTTCGGATTACAGGGAGTAGATGAATTCTACAACCTTATCCAGTTCGCTTCCGCTAATAATTTTATGCTTGCCATAAGGAGGCATAATTGTATTGGGGTTGGCAACTGTGGGATCAAAAATTTGTGCCCGCAGCTTGGCCTTGTCAGGATAACGAGCCTTCATATTGACCAGTGCAGGGCCAATGTTGCCTTCCAGAGAGCCGCCAGCTATTTTGTGGCATGCCAGGCAGTTACCTTTTTTGCGGTCAAAAGCGATCGTTTTGCCTTCTTCGATGGCTGATGCTTCCGCAGCACTTGCTACATTCAGGGTTAATGACAGGCTTCCCATTGCAATCATCAGGGCGCCGGCCGCCGCTAGGGTACTTCTCGCGGATTTCCGCATCGCTGCTTCCTCCTTCAACATTTAAGTTATTATTACTGTTACTTTCTTTCGTTGCGTTACCTTAACGCGTCCAGCAACTCTTATCTTAAAAACCACTATTTGCAGGGTGCCGCCATCTACAGGAAATCGTCTTTAAGTCGGTTGATGTGCTGAACACACACTGAACGGTAAACTTTTATAACAGAATGGCAAAATTGCACAACCGTTAAGATGAAAAAAAACCGTATCAGTCACAAATTCCATGGATAATTTCAATTCCCCGGCTCTTGCGCAATCGAAAGTTCCTGGAGGCTAACCTCAGCTTTCAGCATGTCCTGGCGGGCCTGCAGTGACAGCCGGTCATAGGTCGCCAGATTGGGTGTTCTAAGGGCCTTTTCCAGATAATCCACGGCCTGGTGAAGGTTCCCCTGCGCGTACTGCAGCTCTGCAAGTGCCCGATAGGCCTCAGATTCCAGGCCAAGAGCATTCGCCGCCTGGGCGTAGGGCCGAAAGAGGTGAAATTGCTCAGGGTATTTGCGCAGGGTGGATTTGAGCAGACGTAAGGCGGGCTCGGGCTGCTGGAGGCGCAATAGAGACTCCGCAAAGAGTTCAATGAGCGGCAAATTGCCGGGAAACAGCGCCAGGCTCTGCTTTAGGAGGTCATGGGCCTTTTGGGGTTGATTTGCAGTGAGATCGAGCTGGGCCGCGCTGTAACGAAACAGTACGGGATGTTCGTTTGTCTTTACTAACTGGCTGAGTGCCTCCCGCGCAGTGTCGAAGTTTCCTTGTCCAGCGTCGCTCAGCGCCTGAAAGTATTGGGGGGCGAGCGGGTGGTGAGGGCTATGGGTTTTGGCCGCCGCAGAGCCGTGCCGTGTCGGCCAGGGCCTTTGGGTTAAGGCGGCGGTGCGGGCCTGGATCAGCGAGAAATAGGCGCTGTCACCGAATGCCTGGGGGCCGAATTGGGCGGCACGATTTCGGGCATCCGCAATCCGGCCCACGGTCAGTGGATGGGTACGCAGGAATTCCGGCGCCGAAAACTCTGTAAGCTGTTGTTTGTTCTGAAGTGTTTCAAAAAAATCCACCATGGCGTAGGGGCTGAAATTGGCATTGACCAGCATCTCCAGCCCAATATTATCGGCCTCCTGCTCGCTGCCGCGGGAGTGGGTGAGCTGCTGTTGAGCACTATTGGCGACGGCGCTTGCCAGCACCGCCTCTCCGACCTGTGGATTGGTGCCACCCAGCACCATGGCCGCGATTAATGCCCCCATGGTGGGCAGGCTCATACGCTGATTGTCCTGAAAGGCGCGCACCAGATGTCGCTGCGTGACGTGCGCAATCTCGTGTGCCATGACAGAGGCAAGTTCATCTTCGGTCTGCGCGGAGAGCAGTAAGCCGGTATGAATGCCAATGAAGCCGCCCGGACCTGCAAAGGCGTTGATGCTCGGGTCATCCACCAAAAACACCGTAATCGGCGCATGCTCGCCCTGCAGTGATGAGGCTAGCCGGTCTGCCAACCCCTGTAGATACGCGGTTGTGGGACGGTCATCGAGTAATTTGAGGCTGCCGCGCACGCTGCGCATAAATTCCTGTCCCAGCTGTTGTTCGGCGCGGGGAGAGAGCACGCTGCTACCGACTTTGCCGATATCGGGTAATTGGGCCGACAGGCTATCGGCCTGTATGCCGGCGGGGATAAGCAGGCAGCCAGTGAGCAGGGTGGTGAACAGCAGTTGAGGCAGTTGGCGCATTCTGGTGGGTGGACGGATTTCTTGGCTGAAGAATCTGGATTGATAAGGGTCGCAGGGAGTGTAACGTTTTGTCTCTGAGACGAACAATGTCGTTTACCGGTGGTGTGGTGCACGTGGACGGACGCCATTGAGACAGATGTCTTTCAGTGAAAGTTCGGTTTTGGCGCGACAGCTTGCGCGAAGGGGAGTCGGCACAGTACCGTTAGCATAGCCGTTATACTGATAGGCACTTGGCGTATAAAAGAAGTTTGGGTTGATTTTTGGTGTATAGTGCAATATAAGTTCACAGTTGAATTCTAATAAAGGGTGGTGTGCCCACTCTCCATTTAAATTGTAAGGAGCGAATAATGGCAAACTTTGATCAAGAACTGGACGCATCGGGCTTGAACTGCCCACTTCCTATCCTGCGTGCGAAAAAGGCACTGGGTGGCATGAGCGCCGGTCAGGTGCTGCATATCATCGCCACAGACCCGGGTGCCGTGAAGGATTTCGAGGCGTTTGCCAAGCAGACCGGTAATGTATTAGCAGAGTCACGTGAAGAAGGCGGCAAGTTTCATTTCCTGATGAAAAAGGGTTAATAATTGGCAGGTGACCTGCTTCGCGATGTTGTGATTTTTTGAGGAGGCTTAAGATGGCAGATAAAAAGTTGGCAATTATTGCCACCAAAGGTTCGTTGGATTGGGCATACCCGCCCTTCATCCTGGCCTCCACAGCAGCAGCGCTGGGTTACGAAGTACAGATATTCTGTACCTTTTACGGCCTGCAACTGTTGCGCAAAAAGATGGATATGAAAGTCACATCGTTGGGCAATCCCGGTATGCCCATGCCCATGCCCATGCCGGTGCTGATGCAGGCGCTGCCGGGCATGCAGTCGATGATGACGGTAATGATGAAGCAGAAGATGAAATCCAAAGGCGTGGCAAGTCTTGAAGAATTGCGTGATCTTTGTGTTGAGGCAGAAGTGAAATTGATCGCCTGTCAGATGACAGTGGATCTGTTTGAATTCAGCACCAGCGATTTCATTGATGGTATCGAATACGGTGGCGCTGCGACCTTCTTCGAATTTGCGGGTGAATCGGATATTTGTTTGTTTATCTGATCTCGCTCTAGGTAGATATAAAATAGATATAAAAAAGGGTGGCCCAAAGGGGTCACCCTTTTTTTTGCCGCTCAATAGCCACACGTTGTTTAAAACGGCGTGCTGATCCCTAGGCCAAACAGGTGTGCTGACAGCTTGTAGTTACCGTCAAAGGGTGTTGATGCATCGACCTTTCGGTCATCGGCCCTGACGTACAGATAGGAAAGCTCGATAGTCCAGTCGGCACGGTTGTGGGCTAGCCCAAGGCTGAGCGTTTGACGGTCATTGCCGGGTACTCGGGCAGAGAAGTAGGTGTCATTGCTCGGCGTCTCATCATAGGCATAGCCGGCCCGCAGTTGATTGGCGGGAGACAGTTCGTAAGTGGCGCCCACCCGGTATGCCAGGGCGTCATCCCAGTTATTGTCGCCATTGATGGGGTTGGGAATGCCGGGACTGCTGTGATGGATTTCAACCGTATCAAAGCTGCTCCAGCCGGTCTTTTCCACATCAAACTCGACCGCCAGTTTGTCGTCGACCTTGTAGCGGGCGCCGATCTGTAACAGGCTGGGGAATTCGATGCTTGCCTCCGCGTCCGATTTTGTTGAACCCACGGCGGTGGCATCGACCTCACCCTCAATAGTGACCTTCACTCTGGAGCGGTACGCGAGCCCCAGGCTCCAGTCTTTTTGCGTATGCAGCAGGCCGATGTTCCAGCCGTAATCCTGACCGTCACCAGAGATGCGAATCGCCTGGGTGTTGAAGACCAGATCCAGAACACGATAATTATCCAGCCCAAAGGCGATGCTGGTCTGGGCATCGAGGCGATAGGCAAGGTTGGGATTCAGGTTAAGCATCTCCAGCTTGCTGTGTTCGGGCTCAAGCGGATCTGCTCCGCCGGCAAAGGCGGCGAAGGTCTCGTCTGGCCATTTGGTCTCCAGTCCAAACGGCGCATTGATGCCCAGCCCCCAGGACCAGTTGCTGTTGATGGGGTTTGTCACAAACAGATTGGGCACTGCAATGCTGTCTTTGCCCTGACTGTCTGAGGCGGTTCCGGACTCGGGGTTGACGCTGATGTCCGGTTGCACGATCACCACGCCCGCCAGCAGCAGCCCCCCTTTCTGTACCGCCATCGTCGCGGGGTTGTAGGGCAATGCGCCAGGTAAATCGGGGTTGGCAACCACCGCGCCGGAAAGCGACGTGCCGGCAATGGATATTTCGGGTAATCGAAAACCGGAGGCCATGGCAGAAAGGCTCAACACACTACAGCACAGGAATGTGCCAGCTTGCAAAATGCGGGTTTTGTCAGACATGAGAATGCGGACTCCGTGTTCGTCAAAAAATAGCCGTTAAGATTCGCGGCTATTAAATCACAAAAAAAGCACGGCGATGCTGCAGTATGTCAGTAAAAATGGGTGGAATGGAGTCGTTTTTATGGAAAATATAAGAACAGGCTAATATTCAGAAAATGCTAACTAATAAATTGTTTATACGCTTATTTAATAATTCGTCTATATTCCTCTGTATTCTTTGTTGACAGGGAGTCAACGCGCTCACAATATGGGCGGAGAATTTGTGTGGGAACGTCTATAACAAGATTCGCAGTAATCATATAACGGAGGCGGTAAATGAAACGAGCAACCAAGAATCTACTGGCAGTAGCGGTAACGGCAGCGATGTGTGCGCCGATGGCGGCGATGGCGACCAATGGTTATTTTGGCCACGGTATTGGTATGAAGTCCATGGGCATGGCCGGTGCCGGCATCGCCATGGCTCAGGACTCGCTGGCCTCTGCGACGAATCCCGCCTCAGCGGCACTGGTAGGCAATCGTATCGATTTTGGTTTGAACCTGTTTATGCCTGATCGTGAATCAACGGTTTCGGGTGCTGGTGCTCCTGGAGCAAATGGTACCTATGACGGTAATGAAACGGCCATGTTTCCCATCCCCGAGTTTGGTTACAACCGGGATCTGGGAAATGACATGGCCTTTGCGCTGACCGTTGTCGGTCGTGGTGGTATGAACACCGACTACGATAATGAATTTTCTATATTTAGTGGCGGTAGTGGCGAAAAGCCGGGAATCGATCTCGCGCAACTTTATATCTCGCCGACTTTCGCAATGAAACTCAATCAGGATCACTCGGTGGGTGTGACGCTGAATGCAATCTACCAACGCTTTAAGGCCGAAGGTTTGGAAGGTTTCGGTATCCCATCGAGCACGGGTTATGATACTTCGACAGGCTTCAGCCTTGGCCTTGGTTGGACAGGAAAACTTACACCCATGCTGACCGCTGGTGTCTCCTACACGACCAAGGCGGATATGAGCGAGTTCGACGATTACGCCGGCTTGTTTGCGGAACAGGGCGACTTTGATATCCCGGCTACGCTGGGCCTGGGCATTGCTGCCGAGGTAAATCCTGATGTGACTGTCGCCTTTGACGTGACCAAGATTTATTACAGTGGTGTAGCCTCAATTAACAATCCCCTGGTGGTTCCCCCTGCACTGGGCACAGATAATGGTGCCGGTTTTGGTTGGGAAGACATGACGGTCTATAAACTGGGCGTGTCATGGAAGTATCAGAGTGATCTGGTGCTTCGAGCAGGCTGGAATCATGGCGAACAGCCGATTCCCTCGTCGGAGACTCTATTTAATATCCTTGCCCCCGGGGTGGTGGAAGATCATTTGACCTTCGGCGCTACCTGGACCTTGGCGAATAAATCGGAATTGACGCTGATGTATATGCATGCCTTGGAAAATGAGGTTAAGGGTTCCGGTTCAATCCCCGCTGCATTTGGTGGTGGCGAAGCAGATATCAAGATGTCACAAAACGCCATCGGTATCGCCTACGGTTGGGATCTGTAATACGCCCGGTCGTATGATATGAGTCAAGATAAAAGGGGCATGTATTACATGTCCCTTTTTCTTTGCCTGAATGTTTATTGATTATGTTTATGGAGATTACCGAAATGTTTATTCGAAGATTTCGTGATGTGATGGTAGCGGCTTTGTTGCTGGGTACGGCCGGTATTTTACAGGCAGCAGAATTGCTGAAGCCCTTCGTGCTGGCATCCGCCGGGACAGGTGATGTTGTCACTGTGGCGGAGGATGTAAAAGCCAGGCTGACGGCGGCAGGGTTTGAACTGGCGGGAGAATACTCGCCGTACGACACCGCGCATATCCTGATTGTGACCTCGGAGGCGCTGAAAACCGCAGCGGCAAAATCCGAGTTTGGAGGCTACGCGGCGGGACAGCGTGTGTCGATCACCAAGGTGGGCGATGAGGTGCAGGTAGCCTACACCAATCCGGTTTATATGAGCCATGCCTACCGCATGGAGGCCGACCTGCAGGGGACGGCGGATAAGCTGAAGACTGCGCTGGGCGCCATGCAGCAGTATGGTCCGGCCGACGGCATGAAACCGGAGGATATTCGCAAATACCACTATATGTTTGGCATGGAATATTTTGACGAGCCGAGCCTGCTGGCAGAATATAAATCCCATGATGAAGCGATGTCGATGGTGGAAAAATCACTGGCGGCCGGCAAAGGTGGTGTTTCAAAGGTCTACCGTATTGATGTGCCCGGTAAAGATGAATCCGTGTTCGGTGTGCATATGTCCGAGGGTTGCAGTGCTGACAAGTTCGTCATGGGCTATATTGATTTTAAGCCGGTACGCTCAACGGCCCATTTGCCCTATGAGATGCTGGTTTCCGGGAACAAGGTCTATGCGCTGTATGCCCGTTTTCGTATCGCGATCAACTTTCCGGATTTGAAGATGATGGGTGCAAACAGTTTCTTCAAGATCATGTGCGCGCCCGATGCGATTGAAGAGGCATTGATGCTTGCGGCCGGCTCGAAAAAGGTCACGTATGAGGATGACCTATAAGCCGGCTTGGTAACGGCTGCTGACTGGGTTACTTGATCAGCAGTCGATCCAGCAAACCCTTTCTGGATTCGGCGTAGGTTTTTAGCAGCGCAGAGATGTTTTTGTGATTTTCGTTGGTGGCGATATCAACGGCGTTATCGCCCAGCAGGTTCGCGTGAGTGATGTCGGCATTGTTCTGTAATAGCAGGTCGGTCGTTTTTGGGAATCCCCCTTTTACGGCCAGTTGTAAGGCGTTATTACCGGTTTTATTTGCCGCGTCCACTTCCGCCCCGGCATCCAGTAGCGCCTGCAATACAGGATAGTTGCCACGCATGGCGGCAAAATGCATGGCAGTGTTTCCTTTGCTGCTGACTTGTTTGAGATTTGCGCCGCGATTGATTAACCACAGGGCCAGTTCCTGATAGTCACCCTTGATGGCACGCATCAACGGTGTCTGTCCGGAATTGTCGGCGGCATCAATGTCGGCACCATTTTTTACCAGCAGCTTGCAAACAACGAGGTGTCCGCTATTGGCGGCATACCACAAAACGGTGTGGCCCTGTTTGTCACTGGCATTGATGGCTGCGCCATATTTTAATAATAATTGGGCAATGTCCTGATAACCGAGACTGGCGGCGATACTTAACGCGGTGCGGCCATCATGGGATTTTATATTGGGGTTGGCGCTATTTTCCAGAAGGTAACGCACCTCCGCCTGGTGGCGCATGAGGGTTGCCCATGCAAGTGGGGTGCGTCCATCGTTATCGTGAGCATCCATCTGTGCGCCACGCTCATGCAGCACTCGTAGTGCCTCAAGTCGCCCGCGCCGTGCGGCCCATGCGAGGGCGGACAGGCCTGCTGTGTCGCGATGGTTGATGGCGGCATTGTGTTGCAAAATGGCCTGCACCACATCCTTGTCGCCACTCCAGGCGGCGTAAATCAGTGCAGTGCGCCCATCCTCATCGGTTGCGTTGATGTTGTGGGGTTGCTGGAGTCGTTCGATAACCGCCGAGGCCTGGCCGCGCCAGGCAGCGTACATGAGCTCCGTCCAGCTGCCGTAGAGGTGGGTGTCGTCGGATTTTGTGGCGGACATTGCGGGCGTTGAAAGCAGCAGTAAAATAATCAGCAGCGGGCCGACAATAAACGGGATGTTTAACCTGGATCCATGGCTTAACCTCGGATTCAGGTTTATGGCAGAAATCGCCCGAAGCCTGTTGTGTGTGTGAATGTCTAACATCTTGCCGAATCCTATGGTATTCGTTCTCAGTATCTACCTATCGGCGCATTATGCACAGTCTGTGCACAGTCTGTGCACAGTCTGTGCACAGTCTGTTGTGAGCCCGGTCTGGCAGCTTTATACTATGAAAGCATACTGCAGCTGGCTTTAATCGAAAACCTTAATATGCAGTTGTCATTGTTTTGTGCCAGATTGTTTTGTGTCAGATTGATAAAGCCCATCTTGTTGTTTGTGAATGAATATCTATGCGAAGTCCTGCCTTGAGAATACCGACATTATCGACTGGAAGACTGTCCTTTCCAGGCAAAGCCAGCCTTTGCCGTGCATTTCTTGTGTCGATATTATTGTTGCCAGCTCTCGTCGTTGGTGATGGTTCTACGCAAAACGAAACTACGCCGATCCCCGCCGCCTTTGCATTATATAAAGAAATGGCAGAGCAGGGTGATGTGGAGGCGCAGTTCAATCTCGGTATGATGTGTGAAACGGGGTGGAGTGTTCCGGTCGACTATAAAAAGGCGGTTCGCTGGTACCGCGAGGCCGCGAATCAAGGGCATGCCAATGCACAAATCCGTTTGGGTATGTTGTATTACCTGGGGATTGGTACCCAGCAGAGTGAGATCAGGGGACAGAAATGGATTCGCGAGGCGGCAAAACAGAATAATGCATTAGCCAATGCGATTTACAAAAAGGTGTTTTCTGATGAGGTACCGAATGCCCTGGTGCCGGCGGCCACGATCAAACGCGTGCGCGACGTATACCTGAAGGACGAAAAGCGGGCGCTGGTAGAGCTGGAACGTATGGTAAGCGATGCCAGACAACAGGATGCCCGGGCCGAAAAACTAAAACAAGAGAGCACCATGCGTGAGAGGCGGCTGCAACGATTGGCGGACGGTTCGCTTAAACCCGAGTTTTCTGTGCCGGCTGAGGCGGAGCGCATTAAAAATGTGGTACCGGGTTTTATCGGCGATGCCTCGTTGGAGGAAAACCGTACCCTGGCACGCGGCAGCGTTGCGACGATTCGTTTGCAGGCAGAAAAGGGGCTGGCGAGCGCCCAGTACAATCTCGGTCGAATGTATGAGCTGGGTATTAAACTGCCCGTTGATAAACGGCAGGCTATGGAATGGTACAGAAAGTCTGCGCTGCAGGACTATGCCGATGCAGAATACCGCCTGGGTATTGCGCTGCTGTATGGTGTGGGGGTAGCTCAAGATGAGGTACAGGGAAAACAGTGGTTAACCAAGGCCGCCAAACACCAGCACCCCGTGGCCCAAAAACTGGTTGAGGGTATGCGAAATGGGCTGGAGTCGGCCACGGTATCGCTTTCGGCCAGTTGGTATCTTGAGCGCGCCCTGGGCGGCGATGCAAAATCTTCTTTTCATCTGGGGAAGTTGTATCAATATGGCTGGGGTGTGGAGCCCGATCGCAATGAGGCGATTAAATGGTATCAACGCGCAAGTAGTTTAGGTTTTAAGGAGACGGACGCGGTGCTGGTAGACCTGATGTCGGAACCCACGACAACCGTCGATCGGGTCACCAAGAGTAATGCACTGGAAGCACTGCTGGAAAAGTTTTCCCTGCCGGTTTGGCTGGCGCATCCGGGGGTGATTGCCCTGTTGATAGGTGTCGTGCTCTGGCTGGTCTTTTTTCGCGGAGGATTCCGCAAGCGTAAAAGTGGTGAGCGGGAAGAAGAGATCCAGGAGATTTGAACCTGGCTTGCTGTATGGGTTGCTGTCCTGGTTGCCTAAAACGTTCCGAACTTGGTTTCGATTTCGATGCCCAGCTCTTTCAGCATGGGAGTGGGTAGAATCCCGCCGGCGCAGACAATCACCGCATCGTTTGCAATCTCGATTTCACCATCTTCGGTGTTGATGGTGACGGTTTTTTCACCAAGATGTTTCACGGTTGTTGATAAGAGCAGGTTCAGGCGGCCATTTTTTTCCTCGGTGCTGACCTGATCGACGACCTTTGGGTTGGCCTTGCCGAAGTTTTTACTGCGATAGGACAGGCTAACCGTGGTGCCGGGCTCCTGGGCGATGGCGACGGCGGCCTCCAGGGCGCTATTGCCGCCTCCCACGACGAGTACGTGCTGGTTGCGGTATTGCGCGGCATCATCCAATCGGTAGACCACCTTGTTTTGGTCTTCGCCCGGCACACCCAATTTGCGCGGTGTACCGCGACGGCCAATGCTGAGCAATACGGTTTTTGTGTGATAGGTGTCTTTGTAGGTTTTGACGATATAGCCGTCACTGGTTTTTTCAATGCCGTCCATACGTTCCTGGTAATTGATGCGTACGCCGGTACGTTGTTCTGCACTTTTCCAGAAATCGATCAGTTTTTCCTTGGTGGTGGTGGAAAATTTTACCTGACCGATCATGGGCAGTAATACGGGGGCGGTTAGCACAACCTTTCCCCGGGGAAAATGCGCGACGGTGCCGCCGAGTGTCTCCTGTTCCAGGGTGACGTACTTCAACTTATGTTGGTGTGCATCAAGGCTGGCGGAAAAGCCTGCAGGCCCCGCGCCGATAATGACGACATCGTAGGGTACGTTGGCCTGGGAGTTGCCGATGATCTTGCGCACACTTTCCATCGCCTGACGTCCCTGCTCGATGGCATTGCGAATCAGCCCCATGCCGCCGAGTTCACCCGCTACAAACAGGCCGGGCACGTTGGTCTCAAAGTTGGGGTTCAATACCGGAATGTCGACCCCCTGTTTTTCATTGCCGAGCACAAGGGTAATCGCATTGGGGGGACAGGATGTTTTGCAGGCGCCATGGCCAATACAGTGACTGGGATCGACGAGGTGTGCCTTTTCGCGAATGATGCCAAGCACCTTTCCCTCCGGGCAGGCATCGACACAGGTCCCACAGCCCAGGCAGAGATTGTGGTCGATAACGGGGTGCAGTGAAACGGGAGGTTGGGTAAAACCCGCCTGCTTGCTGGCGAGCAGGATCTCCTGGCTACGCTGATCACGGCGCGATTTGGCCCGCTTGTAGATTAGCCATGCGAGCGTAATGGGAATGAGAAAGGTGAGTATTTTATAGGCGTCATCGGCACCCACCACCGACAGCAGGTAAAGGATGTCGGCAAAAAAACCAGACTGCGATTCCATAATTATTCGTCTATCCGGCCATAAAAATAACAGGTTTTCATGGGCTTGAAGGAAATTCCATTTTGTGGCTCGTATTACCCTAATCGCAGTAGGTCGGGGCGACCCGCCAGCTAATTAAAATCAAGCACTTGTGCCGCAAACATATCGCATTTTCTAAGGAAAAGGCAAATAAGATGATGGCGTTGACAAACCGTGGGGGCTGGGAGATAAGGGGGGCGAGGCATTCGAGCTGGAACGAGGTATGCCGGTATTGTGGGTCTTTTCTCGCTGCCAGTGGTCTGTTTCAGGATCGATCAGTAACTACGGGTATATAAAAAGGATTAGGAGACATTATGAGCACGCTATCTTTTACGGCATGGATACGACATCCGGGCACGATTTTATTGATCATCGGCATAGTGATCATGGTTGTGGTGATGACGGAGCCCTCACGTCAGTCCGCAAATGGGTCCCCAGGCATCGGTTCACCTGCGGCAGCGAATAGTGTCCCAATGGCCGGCAAGCCCAGGTTGGGGGGAGAATTACCGAAAATCGTGCGGCAATTTGCAGCACCCGCTGCCGCCACGGGCCCAGCCGCAGCAACGGCTCAGGCACCGGACCTGAGCAGCCTGCTGGGTCGGTTAGAGGACAAGGTCAAGACGGATCCCGCCAATATCAGTAACCGTCTGTTGTTGGCGCAAACCTATAATGAATTGGGCCTTGGCGATAAGGCGCTGGCCGAAGCGCGCGCAGCCCGGGTGCAGGCGCCGGAGCATGACCGTGCACAGCTGGTTCTGGCATCAATACTCAGCTCCCGGCAAAACGAGGCTGAGCTTAATGAGGCAAAGACCTTATTGGATGCCCTGAAGCTTAATGATAAAATTCAGCAATATCTGGTGGCGATGTATCTCGGCGATGCCTTTATCCGCCTGGGCGATCATGACGCCGCACTCAAGAGCTGGCAGCAGGCGCTGGAGAGCATGCCGGCCAGGGATAACCGCCGTCCACAAATCGAAAAACGTATCGCGGATATGAACACGGTATCACCGGACGCCTGATGTCAGGGTTGGGCTTGTTCGATGAGCGAAAATCAAACTATGCCGTTTTTGGCCGATATAGATACTGGATTCAAAACGTAGGTATGGGGTTGTTGTGATCATGGTTAATTTTCCTGGGCAGCAAAAGCTAGAGGCCGTGAATGCGGACAAGGAACCATCTTTTGGTGCCGGTGCTGAGTTGACCACTCCCAGCGATGCGCCCCCCAAAATCGACGCAAGAAAGCCTTCCGCAACACCCGCTGTAAACCCCGCAGAAGCAAAGGACTTATCCACAACGCCCTCTTTTTCGGCGGTTAAAATGTTGTCGGATCGGTACCCCTCTTTTGTCGCCAGCGCGAATAACGAGCGGTCAAAGCAGGAATCGCGTTATGTGTTGACCGTGTTAATACTAATTACCATCCTGGTTCTTGCAGCGTGGGCTGTCTGGGATCCGCGTTATTTTCATTCTGATAGTGACCTGATCTATAACATGGGGCTCACCGGTGGCGTATTGATGTTGCTCACCCTGATGTATGCCTTGCGCAAACGCCTGCGCTTTATGGGCAAGCTGGGTGATATGAATTCGTGGTACTACGCCCATCTTACTGCGGGTGTTCTTGGTCCGGTGCTGATCATCTTTCACAGTTCTTTTACCATGAAGGCGCTCAATAGCTCGGTGGCCTTTATTGCGATGCTGTGCGTGATAGCCAGCGGCATTTTTGGACGCTACATCTATACCCGAATTGGTTACATGGTGCATGAACGTTTGCTCCAGATCCGCGATACCGAAGAGCGGCTGGCGAGTACCATGCAAAAATTCAAGGACGGTGGTTTTGACAGGATTGAAAAATCGTTGACGGCACTGGCCGTGTCGGTGGTGAATATGCCGCAGTCACTGTTTCACATGCCGGGACGATTTCTTGCATTACGTGCCAGATCGGCAAAATGTTATCTTGAGGGTGTCCAGCAGATCTCGCAGTTACTGAAAAAACGTGCCTTGCAGGAAGGCTGGGATAAAACCACGTACCGTGCTGAACTGGCGAAGGAAAAGCGCATTTTGCGGGACTACATCAATGCCTTGGTGCAGATCGGGAAGTTTCATTTTTATGAACGTCTGCTGGTCGGCTGGCGAATCTTTCATATACCGCTGCTGTTTATTCTGTTCATTTCGGGCGGTGTGCATGTGTTTTCTGTGCACTGGTACTAACGATTTCTTAATGCGATCACCCCTGTTTTACAATCTCTCAATGATCGTCATGATGTGCAAACGAGCCTGGGTGTGAGACAGCCCCGCCATCCCCGGTCCGGCAGGCTGCTGGGCATTGCTGTCCTGTTTGTCGTCCTCTTTATTGGCAGTTTGCTGTCAGTGTCAGCGCTTGCGGCGCCAAGTCCCATCGAGCGCATGGAATTTCTGGTGATGCCCGGAGAGGTCATCAAAAAACACGCGCTTGTGGAGAAAAAATGTGACAAGTGCCATGCGGGGTTTGATCGCATGCAACAGAATAAACAGTGCATGGAGTGTCACAAAGAGGTTGCAAATGACCTCAAAAAGAAGCGCGGGTTTCACGGCAAGATTGCGAATATCAATGATCGGGAATGTCGTTCCTGTCATTCCGATCATCTTGGGCGGGATGCCGATATTGTTCAGCTTGATACCGACTTATTTAATCATAACGATACTGAATTCAAGCTGGCTGGCGCGCACCAGTCGGCAGACTGTGCTGTCTGTCATAAAAAGGCGGGCGTGTATCGACTGCCAGAGCGTGTCTGTCACGATTGTCATGCGGCGGATGATCAGCATAAAAAACGGATGGGGAAAAAGTGTGAAAACTGTCATGTGGAGAGCGATTGGCTGCCGGCATATTTCGACCATTCCCGTACCAAGTTTGAACTGAAGAACGCGCATCGTGAAGCGGCCTGTTACAACTGTCATGTGAACGAGCGTTACGATGACACGCCACGCAACTGTTATTTCTGCCATTTTCTGGATGATGTGCATAAAGGGGATCGCGGTATTCGTTGCCATGATTGCCATACTGACGAGCGTTGGTCACAGATTCCGTTTGATCATGAAAAAGATGCCGGGTTTGAACTGAAGGGTGGGCACGCAAGACTGCTGTGTAAAGATTGCCATCAGAAACATATGTTCAAGGACGAGGTTGAAACGACCTGTTTTGGCTGCCATGAAAATGATGACGCGCACTTCAAGCGTTATGGCAAGCGTTGTGATGTCTGTCATGTGGAAAAATCCTGGGTAAAGGTTGAGTTCGATCATAAAAATGACACGACTTTTCCACTAAAAGGAAAACACAAGGATTTGACCTGTGCGGTGTGTCACCGTGAAGTGTTGTTTGTTGAAAAAACGCCGAATACCTGTACCGAATGCCATCGCCTGGATGATTCCCATGAAGGGCAGGTCGGGGAGAAGTGTCAGACCTGTCATAACGAGGAGGGTTGGACCGAGCAGGTGGTTTTTGATCATCAGCTGACCAAGTTTCCGTTACATGAATCCCACATATTTCTGACCTGTGAGGACTGTCACGCCTCCAATAAATACAAGGCCGCCAAAGTGACCTGTATTTCGTGTCATGAAAAAGATGATACGCATGAAAAAAAGCTGGGTTCGCAATGTCAGCTATGCCATCGACCCTCGCAATGGATGGCGTGGGAGTTTGACCACAACAAGCAAACTGAGTATCCGCTTGATGGCAAACACGACGGGATGGACTGTCATGCCTGTCATCGGGATCCTGTAGAGGATAAATTCGACCTGCCCAAAAACTGTTTCAGCTGTCATCAAAAGGACGATGTACATCTCGGCCGTCTGGGCAAACAGTGTGAAACCTGCCATATCACTAAATCGTTTAAGGCGATCACCATTAAGTAGTCCGCGTGTTATTGCTGTAACTTCCCAGATTGACGCATTTATGACCATGTTATTGGTTGTTTTCCCGTCATCCCGCCAAGTCCTTATCACAAAAAATCAGTTGAGATATTACGAAAAGCGATTAACCTATGGTTATGCTCAAATATTAACCGGGTGGCGTCACGCATGCCTCTGGCATGGTTATGTCTAACTCGATGATGTTTTACCTGGGTTCGCGATTAAGCCACGGATTCAGGTTATAGATAGATAATTGCAGATTAGGGCTGTGATTATCCGCTTCTGGAAGCTGGCGGCAACGGGTAGAAAGGGCCGTGTAATGAGCCTCCGGGCGGTAGTGTCGCTCGGTAAATAAGCAATAAGAATGCAATAAGGATGGGCAGAATCAGGATGGTCGCTGTTAAGGGGGCAGGGATAGATTGGATCAGGCGGGCCGCCCGGTTTGCGTCCCTGCTGGGCCTGCTGTTTGCCGTTTTTCCCTTTATCTTCCTTGCTTCAGACATCGTCCCGTCGGCCCATGCGGCGACCGAGGTGCCGGATGTTACGACGTTCGATCATCTGGTCACCGGCTTTCCGTTAGAGGGGCAGCATGACGTTATCGACTGTGAGGCCTGCCACATCGGTGGTGTCTTTGAAGTCTTGCCTACGCAATGCGAGGCCTGCCACGACGGTGTAGTGGCGATTGGCTTTTCGCCCACACATATCCCCATCACGGCCTCTTGCGATGCCTGCCATACCGCGGAGGGTTTTGCGGTTTCTGCGGTGATGGATCACAGCACCATTGGCGATGCGCTGTGTGCGTCCTGTCATGATGGCGTAACTGCAACCGGCGTCTCACCGACCCATATCCCCGTACCCACCGCTCTGGCGTGTGATGTCTGTCATGTCACCACGACCTGGGTGGTGGCGGCGTTTGATCATGCGCAGGTGGTCGAGCAGGACTGTGCGACCTGTCATAACGGCAGCTTTGCGACGGGCAAGAATCCCACCCATATCACTACCACGGCGGTTTGTGAGAGTTGCCATACCAGCAGTGCATGGGTGCCGGTGACCACGGTCGACCACACCCAGGTCCTCGGCACCTGTGAGTCCTGTCATGACGGCGTGATTGCCATTGGTAAGGGCGCGAACCATCTGCCGACGGTACTGACCTGCAGTACCTGCCATGTTGTCGATAACTGGACAGTGAGCAGCTTTGATCACAGTACCACTGCGGAGGCCTGCGCCGTCTGTCACGATGGCGTGATCGCCAGCGGCGTGGGCGCGACCCACATTGCCGCCAGCAATCAGTGTGATGCCTGCCATGTGAATAGCGCCTGGGTGCCCGTCACCACGGTGGATCACAGTCAGGTCATCGGTAGCTGTGATTCCTGTCATGACGGGGTGATTGCCACCGGTAAGGGCGGCAACCATATTCCCACCACGGCGATCTGTAATACCTGCCACAGCACGACAGACTGGGTCGTTTCACCGTTTGATCATTCGACCACGAGCATCGATGTCTGTGTCACCTGTCATGACGGTAGCCTGGCCTCGGGCATCAGTGCCGAACACATCTCCATTGCCACCAACGCCTGTGAGGCTTGCCACAATACAACGGCGTGGACGCAGGTCGATACGGTGGATCACAGCATCGTGGTGGGCACCTGCGAGTCCTGCCATAACGGTGCGGTCTCAACGGGCAAAGGCGTCAATCACATCCCCACGACGGAAGCCTGTGACATTTGCCATACCACCACCGACTGGCAGGTGAGCGCCTTTGATCACACCGGCGTTACCGAGACCTGTGTGACCTGTCACGATGCCGTTCGTGCCTCTGGTAAATCGGCCAGCCATATCGATACCACTGATCTGTGCGAGGCCTGTCATGTGAACACGGGCTGGGTGCCGGTCAATCCGCTGGTGGATCATGCCCAGGTGCTGGGGGCCTGCGCGTCCTGCCACGATGGGGTGATCTCCACCGGCAAGGGCGTCAATCACATTCCCACCGCGGCCGCGTGTGATACCTGCCACAGCACCACGGACTGGCTGGTGCCGGTGTTTGATCACGCGACGACCGCCGAGACCTGTATCAGTTGTCACAACGGCGCTTCTGCCACCGGCAAGACCGCCACGCACATCACTACCACCGATATCTGCGAGGCCTGTCATGTGGACACGGCCTGGGTGCCTGCGACCAGCGTGGATCACGCCCAGGTGCTGGGGGCCTGTGAGTCCTGCCACGACGGGGTGATTTCTACCGCTAAGGGCGTCAATCACATCCCTACCACGGCCGCGTGTGATACCTGCCACAGCACCACGGACTGGCTGGTGCCGGTGTTTGATCACACGACGACCGCCGAGACCTGCATCACTTGTCACACTGGCACTTTTGCCACCGGTAAGACGGCGACGCACATTAATAGCACGGATGTCTGCGAGGCCTGCCATGTGGATACGGGCTGGGTGCCGGTCAATCCGTTGGTGGATCACAGCCAGGTCATCGGTAGCTGTGAGTCTTGCCACGACGGCGTGATCGCCATCGGTAAGTCCGCCACCCATATTCCCACCACGGAGACGTGTAATACCTGCCACAGCACGGTCGACTGGCAGGTGGCCTCGTTTGATCACTCCAATACCAGTGAGACCTGCATCACCTGTCACAACGGCACCACTGCCACCGGCAAGACGGCCACGCACATCAACAGCACTGATATTTGCGAGGCCTGCCACGTGAGCACCGCCTGGGTGCCGGTCAACCCACTAGTGGATCACAGCCAGGTCATCGGCAGCTGTGACTCATGTCACGATGGCGTGATCGCCACCGGTAAGTCCGCCACGCATATCAACAGCACCGGTATCTGCGAGGCCTGTCATGTGGACACAGCCTGGGTGCCGGTCAACCCGCTGGTGGATCATAGCCAGGTCATTGGCAGCTGTGACTCCTGTCACGATGGCGTGATCGCCACCGGTAAGTCCGCGACGCATATCACCAGCACCGACATCTGCGAGGCCTGTCATGTGGACACAGCCTGGGTGCCGGTCAACCCGCTGGTGG